>NZ_JAJEQD010000007.1:0-112900 GCF_020687175.1 Veillonella fallax
GAAGGTCTTCGTTTCGCGATCCGCGAAGGTGGCCATACAGTAGGCGCTGGCGTTGTAACTGAAATCGAAGGTTAATTTAACCTTTTATGCTCATCGTAGTGATGCGTTGAGCACAATACATGCAGCATTCAGAGCGGCAGTAATGCCGCTCTAGTGTTGTGTTTTTAAACTATGAAGTAGAAGGTTGCCTCTGCGGAGGAGAATTTCTATGGAGCAGCCCATTCATGAAATGGACGACAGGAGGAATTATTAATAATGGCTAAACAGCAAAAAATCCGTATTCGCCTTAAGGCATACGACCACAAAGCTCTCGATCAAAGCGCTGCTAAGATCGTAGACACTGCAAAAAGAAATGGCGCTATGGTATCTGGTCCGATTCCATTGCCAACAGAAAAGAATATCTTCACAATTCTTCGCTCTGTACACGTAAACAAAGATTCTCGTGAACAATTCGAAATGCGTACACATAAACGCTTAATCGATATTCTTGAACCAAATTCGAAAACAGTAGATGCTATCACTCGTTTAGATTTACCAGCTGGTGTATCTATTGAAATAAAACTATAAGGAGGTGCGATAATGTCTAAAGCTATTTTGGGTAAAAAATTAGGAATGACACAAGTCTTCACAGCTGAAGGCCAATTAGTTCCTGTAACAGTAGTGGAAACTACCCCAAGCGTTGTAGTGCGCGTTAAGACTGTTGAAACAGACGGCTACGAAGCAGTACAAATTGGTTACGGTTCCATTAAAGAAAAACATTTAACAAAACCTGTAAAAGGTCAGTTCGACAAAGCTGGCGTAGCTCCAGTGAAATATCTTCGCGAAGTTCGCGTAGCAAATGCAGCTGACTACACAGTAGGCCAAACTCTGGCAGCTGATATCTTCGCAGAAGGTGAATTAGTGGACGTAGTGGGTACAGGTAAAGGTAAGGGTTTTGCTGGCACAATTAAACGCCATAACTTCTCCCGTGGTCCTGAAACTCATGGTTCCAAATCTCACCGTGAACCTGGTTCCATCGGTCCTATGATCTCCGGTGGCGGCGGTAAGGTATACAAAGGTAAAAAACTCCCTGGACAAATGGGTGGTTACAGAGTTACCGTACAACGCTTATCCGTTGTGAAAGTTGATGCTGAACGTAACCTTTTATTGGTTAAAGGTGGTATCCCAGGCGCGAAAGGCAGCTTGGTTATGGTTCGCAACACGGTTAAACCTGTTAAATAATCATTTGTCGAAAGGAGGATTATGTAATGCCTACAGTAGCAACATATAATCAATCCGGCGTTAAAGTCGGTGAAATACAGTTAAACGATGCAGTATTCGGCGTTGAAGTTAACGAAGCCGTAATGCATCAAGCCGTAGTTCGTCAATTGTCTAACGAACGTCTCGGCACACATGCAACAAAAACTAGAGGTATGGTTCGTGGCGGTGGCCGCAAACCTTGGAAACAAAAAGGTACTGGTCGTGCACGTTCCGGTTCCAGCCGTTCCCCAATCTGGATTGGTGGCGGTACTACATTTGGTCCACAACCTCGCAGCTATTACAAAGCTATGCCTCGTAAGGCTAGACGTTTAGCAGTTAAATCTGCTCTTAGCGATAAAGTGAATAATAGCGAATTATACGTTTTGGAAGAAATCACATTAGCAGCTCCTAAAACTAAAGAAGTGTTGAACATTATCAATAGCTTCAACGTTGGTGATGCAAAAGTATTGTTCATCACTGAAGGTGATGTAAATGTTGAACGTTCCGCTCGCAACATCCAAGGTGTTAAAGCATTGGCTTGCGAAGGTATGAACATTTTCGATCTTCTTCATTACGATAAGCTCTTCATTACTAAGGGTGCTGTCGCAAAAATCGAGGAGGTACTTGGATAATGCAATTACATGATGTACTAATCCGCCCGGTTATTACCGAAAAATCCACTATGCTTATGGAAGAAGGCAAATACACTTTCCGTGTGCCTTTGACTGCAAATAAAGTGCAAATCCGTCAAGCAGTTGAAAAAATCTTCAATGTAAAAGTAGAAAAAGTAGCTACTATTCGCGTTTTAGGCAAAACTAAACGCATGGGTCGTACACAAGGTAAACGTAGCGATTACAAAAAAGCTATCGTTACTTTGAAAGCTGGCGAATCCATTGAATTCTTTGAAGGTGTCTAAGAGTCTAGTTGTAAGGAGGCCCACTAATGGCAATTAAATCATTTAAACCGTACTCCGCTGGTCGCCGGTTTATGACAGTATCCGCCTTCGACGAAATCACAGCAAGCAAACCAGAAAAATCTTTGCTCGCTAAGATTTCCCAAAAAGGTGGTCGTAACAATACTGGTAAAATGACAGTTCGTCACCAAGGTGGCGGTCATAAACGTCAATATCGTATTATTGACTTCAAACGTACTAAAGATAATATTCCAGCTAAAGTAGCAACAATCGAGTATGATCCTAACCGTTCTTCTCGTATCGCTTTGCTTAACTACGCTGATGGTGAAAAACGCTACATTTTAGCTCCTAACGGTCTAAAAGTTGGTGACGTTGTATTCTCCGGTCCTGAGTCCGATATTAAACCTGGTAACTGCTTACCATTGGCTAATATTCCAGACGGTACACAAATCCACAATATAGAATTGAAAATCGGTAAAGGTGGCCAAATCGTTCGTTCCGCTGGTACATCTGCTCAATTGATGGGTAAAGATAATGGCTATGCTATTCTTCGTTTACCATCTGGTGAAATGCGTCGTGTTCGTCAAGAGTGCCGTGCAACAGTAGGTGTTGTTGGTAACGCTGACCACAGCAACCTTGTAATTGGTAAAGCTGGTCGTCATCGTTGGATGGGCGTTCGCCCTGGCAACCGTGGTGTTGTAATGAACCCTTGTGACCATCCACATGGTGGTGGTGAAGGTAAATCTCCTGTTGGTCGTAAACATCCTGTTACACCTTGGGGCAAACCAGCACATGGTGTTAAAACTCGCGACAAGAAAAAAGCTTCTAATAGCTTAATCATTAAACGTCGTACAAAATAGGATAAAGGAAAGGAGATAAAATAGTGTCCAGATCTATTAAAAAAGGCCCTTTCGTAGCAGATCATTTGCTTAAGAAAGTTGAAGCTTTAAACGAAACTAACGAAAAGAAAGTTGTAAAAACCTGGTCCCGTGCCTCTACTATTATCCCAAGTTTTGTAGGCCACACAATTGCTGTGCATGATGGTCGCAAACATGTACCTGTATTCATTACAGAAGATATGGTAGGTCATAAATTAGGTGAGTTCGCTCCTACACGTACTTTTAAAGGTCATGGTAAGGACGAAAAATCTACAGGCAAAAAATAGGAGGAAATAATACATGGAAGCAAAAGCAATCGCTAGACATATCCGAATCGCGCCTCGTAAAATCCGTATCGTTGCAGATTTAGTGCGCGGTAAAAACATCGGCGAAGCATTTGCCATCTTGAAGTTCACTCCGAAAGTTGGCGCTGATGTAGTAGAAAAAGTTATGCGTTCTGCAATCGCAAACGCTGAACATAATTTCGATATGAATGTTGACAATCTTTACGTATCCGAGATCTTCGTTGATCAAGGCCCTACATTAAAACGCATTCATCCTCGTTCCCGTGGTCAAGCTTTCAAAATTTTGAAACGCACTAGCCATGTAACAGTAGTAGTTAAAGAAAGAGCTTAAGAAGGAGGGAAACAGAGTGGGTCAAAAAGTTAATCCACACGGTTTGCGTGTCGGTATCGTAAAAGATTGGGACGCAAAATGGTATGCAGATAAAGATTTCGCTGCTAATCTTCATGAAGACGTTAAAATTCGTAACTTCTTGAAAGAAACCCTTTTCATTGCTGGTATTTCCCGCATTGAAATCGAGCGTACAAATAAACGTATTAAATTGACTATCCACACTGCAAAACCAGGTATGGTTATCGGTCGTGGTGGTGCTGGTATCGAAGATATCAAAAAAGCAATGACTCGTTTCACTGACAAACAAGTGGACGTTAACATCGCAGAAATTAAACAAGCAGACATGGATGCAATCTTGGTTGCAGAAAACATTGCTAGCCAATTGGAACGCCGTATTGGTTTCCGTCGTGCAATGAAACAAGCTGTAGGTCGCACAATGCGCTTAGGTGCAAAAGGTATTAAAATCATGGTAAGCGGTCGTCTTGGCGGCGCTGAAATCGCTCGTAGCGAATCCTACCGTGAAGGTTCTATTCCTTTGCATACACTTCGTGCAGACATCGACTACGGTACTGCTGAAGCTCATACAACATATGGTTGTATCGGCATTAAAGTATGGATTTACAAAGGTGAAGTTTTGCCAGAAGCAAAACAACCTGCTAAGAAGGAAGAAGGTGGCAAGTAATGCTTATTCCAAAGCGCGTAAAACATCGTAAGCAATTCCGCGGCCGTATGAAAGGTCGTGCTATGCGCGGTAATACAGTGTCTCATGGTGAGTTCGGCTTGGTAGCATGCGAACCATCTTGGATCACTAACCGTCAAATCGAAGCTGCCCGTATTGCTATGACTCGTTATATCAAACGTGGTGGTAAAGTATGGATTAAAATTTTCCCTGACAAACCAATCACAGCTAAACCAGCTGGTACTCGTATGGGTTCCGGTAAAGGTTCTCCTGAATACTGGGTAGCAGTAGTTAAACCAGGTCGTGTAATGTTTGAAATGGACGGTGTGCCAGAAGCTATAGCTCGTGAAGCTATGCGTCTTGCAAGCCATAAACTTCCAATCAAATGCAAATTTGTTGTTAAGGGTAAAGAATTGGGTGGTGACGTAAATGAAGGTTAATGACATTCGCAATATGAGCGCTGCCGAAATGGAACAAAAAGTTTCCGGTCTTAAGGAAGAGTTATTTAACCTCCGTTTTCAGCTTGCAACAGGTCAATTAGAAAATCCTATGCGCATTCGTGAAGTTAAGAAGACAATCGCTCGTATTAAAACTGTACAACGTGAAGTTGAACTTAAATCTGAAAACGCATAATAACAGATTTGTTAAAGGTTGAAAAGGAGGCTTAAAATCGTGGCAGAAGAAAGAAACGTACGTAAAGTCCGCGTAGGTAAAGTTGTTAGCGACAAAATGAATAAAACTGTTGTTGTTGCTGTTGAACGTAAAGTACCTCACGCATTATATAACAAGCCAATGGTTAGCACTAAACGCTTCAAAGCTCATGATGAAAACAATGAGTGTCAAATTGGCGATACAGTTAAAATTGTAGAAACTCGTCCACTTTCTAAAGATAAATGTTGGAGAGTTGTTGAAATTCTTGAAAGACAAAAATAAGAGTGATGTAAGGAGGAATAGACGATGATCCAGCAACAAACAATTTTGAATGTTGCCGACAACACTGGTGCAAAACGTATTATGTGTATCCAAGTCATGGGCGGTTCTTATCGCAAATTCGGCAATATCGGTGACGTAATCGTTGCTTCTGTAAAAGATGCATCACCCGGTGGCGTTGTCAAGAAAGGCGACGTAGTTAAAGCTGTTATTGTTCGTTCTAAAAAAGGTATCCGCCGTCAAGACGGTTCCTATATTCGTTTCGATGAAAACGCAGCAGTAGTTATTAAAGAAGATAAAACCCCTCGTGGTACTCGTATCTTCGGACCTGTAGCAAGAGAACTTCGTGAAAAAGACTTCATGAAAATTGTTTCCTTGGCTCCAGAAGTATTATAAGAAGGAGGAACGCAGCATATGGCTAAACTACAAATCAAAAAAGGCGATACAGTTGTTGTTATCTCCGGTAAAGATAAAGGTAAGCAAGGTACAGTAATTGCAACTGAACCTAAAAAAGAACGCGTATTTGTTGAAGGCGTTAACACTGTAAAACGTCACACAAAACCTTCTCAAGCTAACCCACAAGGCGGCATCGTTACTAAAGAAGCTGGTATCCATGTTTCTAACGTAATGGTTGTTGACCCAGAAACTAAAACAGCTACTCGTATCAAAAAAGTTGAAGGCAAAGACGGTAAATTCGTTCGCGCTACAGTTAAATCTGGTACAGTACTTAAATAATCAGGAAAGGAGGAGCTAAATAAATGTCTCGTTTATTTGAACAATACAACTCTGAAATTAAAAAGAGTTTGCAAGAAAAATTCCAATACGGCAACGTTATGGAAATCCCTAAATTGGAAAAAATCGTTATCAACATCGGCGTTGGTGATGCAGTAGGCAATGCAAAAGCATTGGAAGCAGCAGTTAATGATTTGACTATCATCGCTGGTCAAAAACCTGTAATCACAAAAGCTAAAAAATCCATTGCGAACTTCAAAGTTCGTGAAGGTATGGCGTTGGGTACAAAAGTTACTCTTCGTGGCGAACGCATGTATGAATTCCTCGACAAATTGATCAATGCGGCATTACCTCGTGTACGTGACTTCCGCGGTATCAGCGCAACAGCATTTGATGGCCGTGGTAACTACGCTTTGGGTCTTAAAGAACAGCTCATCTTCCCTGAGATCGAATATGATCAAGTAGAACGTGTTACTGGTATGGATATCATCGTAGTAACAACTGCTAAAACAGATGAAGAAGCTCGTGAATTGTTGACTCAATTCGGTATGCCTTTTGAAAAATAATAGGAGGAACATATAGATGGCTAAAAAATCTATGATTGAACGCGAAAAGAAACGCGCTAAAATCGTTGAAAAATATGCAGCTAAACGTGCAGCGTTAAAAGCAGCAGGTGATTATGAAGGCTTGTCCAAATTACCAGCAAATGCATCCCCAACACGCTTACACAACCGTTGCAACTTAACTGGTCGTCCTCACGGCTATATGCGCAAATTCGGTATCAGCCGTATTGCGTTCCGTGAATTGGCGTACAAAGGACAAATTCCTGGTGTTAAAAAAGCCAGCTGGTAATATTAGACGAGAGGAGGTTTTTAGATTATGGTAATGACCGATCCTATCGCGGATATGCTTACGCGCATCCGTAATGCAAATGCTGCACTTCATGAAACGGTAAACATTCCTGCATCTAGAATGAAAGCAGCTGTTCTTGACATCCTTTTACAAGAAGGTTTCGTAAAGAACGTAGAAAAAGAAGAAAACACTTTAAAAGTAACTTTGAAATATGGTTCCAATAACGAAAAAGTTATTACAGGAATTAAACGTATTTCCAAACCTGGTTTACGTGTTTACGCGAAAAAGGAAGAACTTCCTCGTGTACTTGGTGGTTTGGGTATCGCAGTTATTTCTACATCCAAAGGCGTTATGAGCGACAAACAAGCTCGTAAAGAAGGTCTTGGTGGCGAAGTAATCGCATACGTTTGGTAATAGTAGCAATAGGAGGTAGAAATAATGTCACGTATCGGTAGAATGCCTATCGAGATCCCTGCAGGCGTTACTGTTACATATGATAACCATCATATGAACGTAAAAGGTCCTAAAGGTGAATTATCTCGCGATTTGCATCCAGATATGAATATCACTGTTGAAGGTAACACAATTACAGTAGCTCGTCCTTCCGACAATAAAGCTCATCGTTCCCTTCACGGTTTGACTCGCGCTCTTGTTGCTAATATGGTAACAGGCGTATCTGAAGGATTCACAAAAACTCTTGAAATCAACGGTGTTGGTTACAGAGCGGCTAAACAAGGCAATAAATTAGCTCTTACACTTGGCTTCTCTCATCCAGTAGAAATGGAAGCTCCAGCTGGTATTACAATTGAAGTTCCAGCTCCTAACAAAATCGTTGTTTCTGGTGCAGACAAAGAAGTTGTAGGCGCAGTAGCAGCTGATATCCGTAAATGGAGAAAACCAGAACCTTATAAAGGTAAAGGTATCCGCTATGAAGGCGAAGTTGTTCGTCGTAAAGCTGGTAAAGCTGGTGCAAAAGGTAAATAGTAATATCATCTATATGAATGAAAGGAGTGAATATCTTGCCTCGTAAATCTAGTAGAAACATCGCTCGAGCAAAACGTCATCTTCGTATTCGCCGTCACATCTCTGGTACGGCAACTTGCCCACGTTTGAACGTATTCCGTTCTTTAGGCAACATCTATGCTCAAGTTATCGATGACGTAGCAGGTACAACTTTGGTTGCTGCTAGCTCTTTAGATAAAGATTTGAACTTATCCTATGGTGGTAACGTAGCTGCTGCTAAAGCTGTTGGTGAAGCAGTTGCTAAAAAAGCTATCGCTAAAGGTATTGACACAGTAGTGTTTGACCGTGGTGGTTACATTTACCACGGCCGCGTAGCAGCCCTTGCAGAAGGTGCTCGTGAAGCAGGCTTAAAATTCTAAGAAGGAGGAACTATAGACATGGCGAGAATTGACTACACCAGTCTTGATCTTAAAGAAAGAGTAGTATTCATCAACCGCGTAGCCAAAGTAGTTAAAGGCGGTCGTCGTTTTTCCTTCAGCGCTCTTGTAGTTGTTGGTGATGGCAACGGTTATGTAGGCGTTGGCTTAGGTAAAGCAGCGGAAGTACCAGAAGCAATTCGCAAAGGTATTGATGATGCTAAGAAAAATATTGTAAACGTAGCAGTTAAAAATGGTACAATCCCTCACAGCGTAACAGGCGTATTCGGCGCAGGCCGCGTATTCTTGAAACCAGCTGCTGAAGGTACTGGCGTTATCGCTGGTGGCCCTGTTCGTGCCGTATTGGAATTAGTAGGTGTTCGTAACATCTTGACTAAATCTTTGGGCTCTTCTAACCCTAACAATATGGTTCGCGCTACTATCGAAGGTTTGAAAGATTTGAAACGCGCAAGCGAAGTTGCAGAACTTCGTGGTAAAACCGTTGAAGAAATTTATAACGCGTAATAAGGAGACAAGAAATGGCACAAGTTAAAGTAACATTAACAAGAAGCTTAATCGGTCGTCCTGAAGATCAACGCGCGACAGTTAAAGCTTTGGGCTTGAAAAAAACTAATTCTCAAGTTGTAAAAGAAGTAACACCTCAAATCGAAGGTATGCTTCACAAAGTTAGACATTTAGTAAAAGTTGAAGAAGTTTAATACTGATAAGGAGGTGCACTGAATGAAACTTCATGAATTACAACCAGCTGCTGGTTCCAAAAAAACTCGTACTCGTGTAGGCCGTGGTTTAGGTTCTGGCTTGGGTAAAACATCTGGTCGTGGTCAAAAAGGTCAAAACTCCCGTTCTGGCGGTGGCGTTCGCTCCGGTTTTGAAGGCGGCCAAATGCCTCTTTATCGTCGTTTACCAAAACGTGGTTTCAACAACGTTTTTGCTAAACAATATGCTGAAGTTAACGTAGAACAATTGAACCGTTTTGAAGACGGTGCAACAGTTGATCCAGTAGCTCTTATTGAAGCTGGCATTTTGAAAAATGTACGCGATGGCATTCGTATTTTAGGTAACGGTACATTGGAAACTAAAAACTTAACAGTTATCGCTAATGGCTTCACTAAATCTGCTGAAGAAAAAATTACAGCAGCAGGCGGAAAAGTAGAGGTGATCTAGGGTGCTAGATAGCCTCTCGAACATCTTTAAGATTACCGAATTACGTAATAAGATTCTTTACACATTAATGATGTTTGCCATCTTTAGAGCTGGTATCCACATTCCTGTTCCAGGCGTTGATGCGTCTGTTATCGAATCCTTGTTTACATCCGGTAACCTATTCGGTCTATTAGACTTGTTTGCTGGTGGTGCGCTTAGTAAGTTCTCTATCTTTGCAATGAGTATTACACCTTACATCAATGCTTCCATCATCATGCAACTGCTTCAGTCTGTAGTTCCTCAGTTTGAAGCATGGAGTAAAGATGGTGAAGACGGGCGTAAGAAAATAGCGAAGGTAACTCGTTATGGCACCGTAGTCCTCGGCTTTGTACAAGCCGCAGGCATGGCATTTGCTCTTAGAGCAAACAACGCTTTGGTAAATAATGATTTCCTTAGTGTATTCGTTGTGGCCATCATCCTAACAGCAGGTACATGCTTGTTGATGTGGATTGGTGAACAAATCACAGCATATGGTATAGGTAATGGTATTTCTTTGATCATCTTTGCTGGTATCGTAGCTCGATTACCAGATGGTTTAGAAACTATTTATCAATATATCCAAAACGGAACAATCAATATGTTCCAAGCATTCTTATTTGCTGTAATTGCTCTTGCGATGATTGCTGTCGTAGTTGCAGTTACACAAGGCCAACGTCGTATTCCGATTCAATATGCTAAACGCGTAGTAGGTCGTAAAATGTACGGTGGTCACTCTACATTCTTGCCGTTGAAAGTCAATCAGGCAGGTGTAATCCCAATTATCTTTGCGTCATCTGTGTTGATGTTCCCTGTGACAATTGCGCAATTTATTGACAATGAATATGTTCATAAAATTGCAGATTTATTTACATGGGGGACGCCGTTACAAACGGCATTGTATGCATTATTGATTTTTATCTTTACGTATTTCTATACTGCAATCTCTATCAACATTACAGATATGGCAGATAATATGAAAAAATACGGTGGTTTTATCCCAGGTATTCGTGCGGGTAAACCAACTGCTGATTATGTGGATAACGTGATGACCAAGATCACTTTGGCTGGCGCTGTATTCTTAGCTGTCGTTGCTATTATACCGAATTTCCTCGGTAGTATTACCGGCGTCCAAGGCGTATACTTTGGTGGTACGGCTCTCCTTATCGTTGTAGGTGTAGCACTTGATACAATGCAACAAATTGAGTCGCTCATGGTAACACGCCACTATAAAGGCTTTGTGAAATAGGAGGGAAACAATATGTATATTCTATTAATGGGACCTCCTGGTGCTGGTAAAGGCACTCAGGCAGCTCGACTTATTGAAAAATACGGTATTCCCCAAATTTCAACAGGTGATATGTTCCGCGCTGCGATTAAGAACGAAACACCTCTTGGAGTTGAGGCTAAGAAATACATCGATGCTGGTCAATTGGTACCTGACAGTGTAACTGTTGGTATCGTACGTGATCGCTTGGTGAAAGATGACTGCAAATCTGGATTTATTCTTGATGGATTCCCAAGAACAACAGCGCAAGCTGTGTCCTTGGATGCAATCCTTAAAGAATTAGGAATTTCTTTGGACGCTGTACTTAACTTAAATGTTCCTTCCGAGGAATTAGTTAAACGTATTAGCGAACGAGCTGTTCTAGAAAATCGTGCTGATGATAACCCTGAAACAGTACAGAAACGTCTAGCTGTGTACGAAGAATCTACTAAACCTTTAATTGATTACTACCGCAACAGCGGCTTATATGAAGAAATTAACGGTTTACAAGATGTAGACGCAGTATTTGCTGACATCATTAAGGCTTTGGAGAAATAATCCATGATTATTTTAAAATCGCCCCATGAAATTGAATGTATCCGCAAGGCAAGTAAGCTTACAGCAGACACGTTGTCCTTGTTAGTAGAAAAGGCTAAACCTGGCATCACGACGCTTGAGTTAGATACAATTGCCGAAGAATATATTCGCAGCCACGGTGGTATACCAAGTTGTAAAGGGTACTATGGATTCCCTGCTACAATCTGTGCTTCTATCAATGATGAAGTTGTTCATGGTATTCCGAGCGCTAAGCGTAAGCTTAAAAACGGTGATGTCCTCAGTATTGATCTTGTATCATCTATTGATGGATATCACGGCGATTCGGCTGTGACGATTCCTATCGGTCACGTCAAACCAGATGTGATGAAATTGTTAAAAGTTACAGAAGAAAGTCTGTTCAAGGGAATTGAACAAGTGAAAGTTGGCAACCGTATCGGTGCTATCGGTCACGCTGTTCAAACGTATTGTGAGAAACATGGTTACGGTGTCGTTCGCGACTTCGTAGGTCATGGTTTAGGCCGCGAAATGCATGAAGATCCGCAAATACCAAACTATGGTAGTCCTGATCAAGGACCTTTAATGAAACCAGGTATGGTATTGTGTATTGAACCGATGATTACAATGGGTAGTTATCGTGTTCATGTATTAGGGGATGACTGGACAGCAGTTACCGTAGATGGTAAACCTGCTGCTCATTTCGAACATACAGTGGTTGTTACAGAAAACGGCCCTGAAATATTAACCATGCGTGATGAACCGCGGTTAATTAAATAAAACAGGTAACCGGAGGAAAAGATATGTCAAAAGAAGACGTTATTGAGGTGGAAGGTACGGTAGTTGAGGCTTTACCGAATGCCATGTTCCAAGTTGAATTGGAAAATGGTCATATCGTATTGGCTCATGTGTCAGGTAAAATGCGTATGAATTTTATCCGTATTCTTCCTGGTGATAAAGTTACTATGGAACTGACACCGTATGACTTAAATCGTGGTCGCATCACCTATCGCTTCAAATAAGCATAGGGTCCACAAAGGAGGTACTAATGAAGGTTCAACCATCAGTTAAAAAGATATGCGAAAAATGTAAAATCATTAAACGCAAAGGCCGTGTAATGGTTATTTGCGAAAATCCAAAACATAAACAAAAACAAGGATAATCTGATAGGAGGTGGATGATTAGATGGCACGTATCGCCGGTGTAGATTTACCTCGTGATAAACGAGTGGAAATTGGTTTAACTTATATTTATGGTATTGGTCCAACTTTAGCATCTGAAATCATTGCTAAAACTGGCATCAATCCTGACACACGTGTTCGTGATCTTTCTGAAGATGAAGTAGCGAAAATCCGTGAATTGTTAGATGCTGATTACAAAGTTGAAGGTGACCTTCGTCGTGAAGAAGCTCTTAACATTAAACGCTTAATTGAAATCAACTCCTATCGAGGCAAACGTCATCGTATGGGTTTACCACTTCGTGGTCAACGTACTAAAACGAATGCACGTACTCGCAAAGGTCCTAGAAAAGCAATTGCTGGTAAAAAGAAATAAGATAAAGGAGGGATAAAGCGTGGCTAAAAAAGTTGTTAGAACTAAAAGAAAAGAAAAGAAACATATTGAATCCGGTGCGGCTCATATTCGTTCTACATTCAATAACACTATCGTAACTTTGACAGATACAAACGGTAATGCGTTGTCTTGGGCTTCCGCTGGTGGCTTGGGCTTCCGTGGTTCCCGTAAATCCACTCCATTCGCTGCTCAAATGGCTGCTGAACAAGCTGCTAAAGCTGCAATGGAACATGGTCTTCGCACTGTTGAAGTATTCGTAAAAGGTCCTGGATCCGGCCGTGAAGCTGCAATCCGTGCTTTACAAGCTGCAGGTCTTGAAGTTACTTCCATTAAAGACGTAACTCCAATTCCTCACAATGGTTGTCGCCCTCCAAAACGCCGTCGTGTATAATTAATAGCGGCCGATTTGATACGGTGCTATAATTAAACTATGAACGTGTGTTGTATAGGAGGATGTTCCTGATGAGCGAAGAAAAGAAACTTAAAATCGAGAAGGTGGACATCGCCGAAGGCGGTCGCTATGGTAAGTTCGTATGTGAACCATTAGACCGTGGTTATGGTATCACTCTCGGTAATAGCTTACGCAGAATTTTGCTTTCATCCTTGGATGGGGCAGCTATCACCTCTATCAAAATTGATGGAGTTCTTCATGAATTCTCTACTATTCCTGGTATTCGCGAAGACGTTACGGATATCATCCTTAACTTAAAGCAATTGTGCATCAAAGTTGAAGAAGATGTGCAACTACCATTGGAAGTTCACTTTGACTTCCAAAAGGATGGTGTATTGACAGCAGCTGACTTAGCTGAGCAATTCCCACCAGAAGTGGAAGTATTGAATCCTGAACTTGTGATTGCGACTATGGATGAGACAGCTCATCTCGTAATGGACGTAGTGATTGAACGTGGCAAAGGTTACGTTCCTTCTACGAAGAATAAAAAAGACACAGATGTAATCGGTTGTATTCCAATCGATTCCATCTTCTCTCCAATTCTTCGTGCCAAATACGAAGTGAGTGATGTTCGTGTAGGCAATGAAATGGACTTTGACAAACTTACATTAGAAGTTTGGACTGATGGTTCCATTACTGCTGCTGATGCAGTGGCAAAATCTGCTGCCATTATGATTGGTTATTTAGGGAACTTCACTAAATTAGCGCACTCTGCAGATGTTGTAGATGTAAACACAGGTGAAGGCGGTATCGTTGTTGATCCAGTAGGTTCCGATAATGAAGAACCAGCTGTAGATGAAGGCCCAGCAAAGATTTCCATCGATGAGTTGGAACTCTCTGTTCGTGCGTATAACTGCTTGAAACGTGCTGGCATTAATACAATTGCAGATTTGCTAGACAAAACCATTGATGACTTAGGAAAAGTTCGCAATTTAGGCAAAAAATCCATCGATGAAATTGAGGAAAAACTCAATAATCATCCAGGTGGTTTTCAACTTAAACAAAAAGGCGAATAAGGAGGAAGACGAATGTACAGAAAATTAGGCCGCGACAGCTCCGCTCGTAAAGCGTTGTTCCGTAGCATGTTAACATCTTTCTTCCAATATGAGCGTATTGAAACTACAGAAGCTAAAGCGAAAGAACTTCGCTCTTTAGCTGATCAAATGGTAACTTTGGCTAAACGTGGTGATCTTCATGCACGTCGCCAAGTTCTTGCATACCTCATGGATGAAAGCGTAGTAAAAAAATTGTTTGATACAATTGCTCCAAAATATGCAGACCGTCAAGGTGGTTATACTCGTGTAATCAAAACTGGTCTTCGCAAAGGTGACGCTGCACCTTTGGCTATTATCGAGTTAGTTTAATCAAACTCTATACGGTGTTGTAACTTATGTTGCAGCACCGTTTTTTTATTGTCAATTTTATGGTACAATCGATGAGTATAATATCGTAATATATTAGCAGTTATCGTAAATATTAAATGTCTATTGTTAACCTTTTACAGTATACCTTAGATACTATTTCATTCTAAGTGTATGAACAGGACATATTATATTGATGCTAGTAGGCTCAATATGGGAATGATTGATTTGTAAATGGTTCTACTTTTATAGAAGCGAAATTGACTAGAAAGATATGAGGTTATCCATGAATGAAAAAGACATTATGATTCAGGTCAATCATATGAGTCATATCTATACCGATGAAAATGGCAATGATGTACATGCATTAAATGATGTAAACTTATCTATTAAGCGCGGCGAGTTTGTTTGTATCATCGGTACGAATGGTAGTGGTAAAAGTACACTAGCTAAGCATTTCAATGTGTTATTACAACCTAGTGAAGGTTATATCAATGTATGTGGCTATGATACGCGTGATGAAGCGCATATTTGGGATATACGCCAACATGTAGGTATGGTATTCCAAAATCCTGATAACCAAATTGTGGCGGCTGTCGTAGAAGAGGATGTTGCCTTTGGCCCAGAAAACTTAGGTATTCCTAGTGCAGAAATTAGAAAACGTGTCGATGCAGCGTTAGAGGCTGTAAATATGACTGAATATAGAGAACATGGTCCTCATTTGTTGTCTGGTGGTCAAAAGCAACGCATTGCTATTGCCGGCGTACTTGCTATGAAACCAGATTGTATCGTCCTTGATGAGCCAACAGCCATGCTCGATCCTAAAGGTCGTCGTGAAGTACTTGAAACAGTTCATAAACTAAATAAAGAAGAAGGTATCACTATCGTGTACATTACACACTTTATGGAGGAAGCTGTCACAGCTGATCGTGTGGTAGTTATGAAAAATGGTGTGAAATTACATGATGGCACTCCTCGTGAAATCTTCAGTCATGTAGATACCTTAAAAGGCCTTGGCCTTGATGTTCCAGTGGCATCTGAAATTGCTTTTAAATTAAATGAAAAAGGTTATGAGGTCGGTAAAAGTATCATCAATAATGAAGAATTAGCAGTAGGTCTTAAACATTGTAAATTAGCTGACCAACTACTAGATGATCATAATGTAGAGGCCAAAACTATTAGTTCTCCTACCAATGAAGATGTAAATGCCGTAAGAGGGGAGGGCACACACTAATGGCGATTGTATTAGATAATATTACTTATACCTATGGTGTAGGTACTCCATTTGAAAAGACCGCCCTTCACGGTGTATCTCTTACTGTTGAAAACGGTGAGTTTTTAGGCATTATTGGTCATACCGGCTCTGGTAAATCTACCTTTGTACAACATTTAAATGGCTTATTACACCCTACAACAGGAACGGTTACCGTTAATGGTGTAGATATTAGTGCTTCTACAGAGGAAGCTAAAAAGATGCGCCATAAGGTAGGCATGGTTTTTCAATACCCAGAACATCAGTTATTTGAAGAAACTATTGCTGAAGATATTGCCTTTGGCCCTAAAAACTTAGGCCTCAGTGCTGATGAAGTAGATGAACGGGTACGGGAGGCAATGAAATTTGTAGGTCTTGATTACGACACCTACGCGGAGCGCTCTCCATTTCACCTATCTGGTGGACAAATGCGCCGTGTTGCCATCGCTGGTGTAGTGGCTATGAATCCAGATTTCCTAGTCCTTGATGAGCCATCTGCAGGCCTTGACCCATTTGGTCGTGAAGAAATATTTGAAGAGATCATTCGACTTCATAAAGAAAAGGGCATTACTGTAATCCTTGTATCACATAACATGGAGGATATTTCTCGCATGGCATCTCGCCTCGTGGTACTCGATAAAGGTCGTATCGTTCTCGATGGAGAACCGATGGAAATCTTTAATCATCACCGCGATGCATTGCAAGCTGTTGGTGTAGACGTACCACCAGTATCTGTAACCATGGAATATTTGCGTGAACAAGGATTAGATGTATCTAATCGTGTATTATCTGTAGATGATGCAGTACAAGCCATTCTAGAAGGAGGTAGCCATGTTAAATAACATTACTATTGGGCAATACTTCCCAGGAAACTCCTTCTTGCATCGCATGGATCCTCGTGCCAAGATTATTGCTACAACTATCTTTGTGGTAGCTATCTTCCTAGCAAATTCTCCTCTTGCGTATGGATTAGTGGGGGCATTTACAATCTTTGCTATGCTGCTATCACGATTGCCATTACGCTTGATGTGGTCAGCTATTAAACCACTTTGGATTATCATCGTATTTACCATGGGTATTCATATCTTTACAACACCAGGTAATACAATCTTCCAATGGTGGATCATCAATATTACAGATCAAGGCGTGGCTATGGGTCTACAAATGGCGGCGCGATTAATCTTTTTAATCTTGTTCTCGTCTTTATTGACTTATACGACATCACCAATTCGTTTGACCGATGGTATTGAACATTTGCTCAATCCATTCCGTTGTATTGGTGTGCCGGCTCATGAATTAGCAATGATGATGACCATTGCGTTGCGCTTTATTCCTACACTACTAGATGAGACAGATCGTATTATGAAAGCTCAATCTGCTCGTGGTGCAGACTTTGTAACAGGCTCCATCATTCAACGTGCTAAAAATATGGTGCCACTCTTAGTGCCATTATTTATTAGTGCTTTCAGACGCGCTGATGAACTAGCTATTGCCATGGAGGCTCGCTGTTATAGAGGGGGCGTTAACCGTACGCGCATGAAAGAGCTACAAGTTACCTATGTAGATTATATCGGCGTAGGAGCTGTCATTTTGGTTACCATCGCACTCATCGTTTTATGGTGGCTTGATCTATGAGAAATATACGTATCATAGTCGCTTATGATGGCACTGATTTAGCAGGCTATCAAAAGCAACCCGACGATAAGGGCTTAACGGTGCAAGGCTGTTTAGAATATGGATTGTCAAAAATTTGCAATGAACCGATTCAAATCTACGGTGCTTCTAGGACTGATGCAGGGGTACATGCGAAGTTTCAAGTATGTACATTCCAAACATCTGGATCTATACCGGCAGAAAATATTCCTCGCGCTATGATTGCTCATATCCCAAAGGATATAGTTGTTCTTGAGGCGGTGGAAATACCCCTCGATTGGAAGCCACGATGGAATATATATGGTAAAGAGTATGTATATACTATCCATAATCAACTCATTGCTAACCCGTTGACAAAACGATACCATTGGCACGTTAAGAAACCTCTTAATATCGAGCTCATGCAAGCGGCCGGTAATGAACTGTTGGGTACGCATGACTTTACAACCTTGAAGGGAACGAATTCAACGCCTGCTGATCCTGTAAAGACTATTATGGGCATCCATGTAGAGGCCGAAGGCCCTCACGTTACTATTTCAGTAGTGGGCAATGGGTTTCTATACCACATGGTTCGTAACATTGCAGGCTTGCTTGTCGATGTAGGGCTGGGAAGACGCAAGGTGGAGGATATTAAGGGCTATTTAGCGGCTAAAGATCGTCGTGTTATAGGTAAAACAGCACCAGCTCAAGGTTTGTGCCTAGAGGAAATCTTCTTTACCGAAGAACGGCAGCAAGAGGTATTACAGAATAAATATTCTATATAATTTTGTATAGACTACATTCTCCTATAATTTATTTAAAACGATAACCATTAATACTAAAAGGATACTACTTAGCATGTAGTATCCTTTTCTCTTATAATTTTTAGTTATAATGCCTTAATTTATACCTATTATTATGTGAAATGATACATTGTAAACCCAAAATATACATGATACAATGACGATATAGACAGGTTCGTACTATAAAACATTAACATAGTAAGGTAGACTCTTGTCAGCAGTGTAATTTTTATCCTAAGGAGGGTGAATCTCTTGCAAAAACGTAAAGATTTTATCTGGAAAATGGGCGGCCAACAAGGTGAAGGTATTGAGAGTTGTGGCGAAATCATGGCGACAATCCTCGCTAAAGAAGGTTATTCCTTGTATAGCCAACGTTTATTTGCATCTCGTATCAAAGGTGGTCATACTACATTCGCATTGCGCGTTGCATTAGAACAAGTTATGTCCATTGGTGAAGGCGTAGACTTCTTGCTTTCTCTTGATCAAGAAACAGTTGATATGCATGGTTCCGAAGTTCGCGATGGCGGTTACATCATTTGTGACAGTAAAGTAAATCCTGACTTCTCTAAATTTGAAGGTACAAAGGTTAATTGCTTGTCCTTGCCAATTTCTGAAACGGCAATGAAACAAGGTTCTATGTTGATGCGTAACATCGTAGCACTTGGTATGTCTGTAGCACTTCTTGGTTTCGATACTAAGATGTTCAAAGATGCGATTGCTGCTAAATTTGCGAAAAAATCCCAAGAAATCGTGGATAAAAACTTGGCTGCTTTTGACGATGGTTATGGCCTTGTAATGGAAAAATTAGGCGATGTTGAAATCGATACATTGCCAGCTCCTGGTAAGAAAGATCAAATGTTCTTATTGGGTAATGAAGCATGTGCGTTAGGTGCTATTGCAGCGGGTTCCCGTTTCATGGCATCTTATCCTATTACTCCAGCATCTGAAGTAATGGAATATATGATTAAAAATATGGATAAATTGGGTGCTACAATCGTTCAAACAGAGGACGAAATCGCAGCATGCATGACAGCTATGGGCGGCGTATACGCAGGTGTTCGTGGCTTTACATGTACTTCTGGCCCTGGTCTTTCCTTGATGGCAGAATCCTTATCCATGGCTTCCATGGCTGAATTGCCAATGGTTGTTATCGACGTTCAACGCTCTGGCCCATCCACAGGTATGGCTACAAAGGTTGAACAATCCGATATTGATGCGGCTTGCTACAATGCACATGGCGATTACGCTGGTATCGTAATTTCTCCAACATCTATCGAAGAATGCTTCTATGAAATTCAAAAAGCTTTCAACTTGGCAGAAATGTACCAATGTCCAGTTATCTTCATGCCTGACTTACAACAAGGTTTGAATAAACAATCCGTTCCTTCCTTCGACTTGAACCGTGTGCCTATTAACCGCGGTAAAATGATGAAAGAAGCTGACCTTCCTGAATTGGAACAACCTAAATACTTCAAACGCTTTGAATTAACTGAAGATGGTATTTCTCCACGTACAATTCCTGGCATGAAAAATGGTCTGTTCCTTTCCACAGGTCTTGAACATAATGAAGAAGGTAAACCAGCAGAAGCGCCTACAATGCACGTAGCGCAAACTGATAAACGTTTCCGCAAATTGGAAACTGTAGCTGATAACTATGAACCATTCTTGAATAATGCTAAATACGACGAAGCAGATGTACTCGTTGTAGGTATGGCTTCTAGCCGTGGCGCTATCGAAGAAGCAGTTGCTGAATTCGATCAAGAAGGCGTTAAAGTTAACCACTTACAATTGCGCTTGATTAAACCATTCCCAGCAAAACAATTACAACCATTCATGGATGCTGCGAAAAAAGTGGTTATCGTTGAGCACAATGCAACAGGTCAATTGACTAACTTATTTAAAATCAACATGCATAAGAAATCTAAAATTTCCAGCTGCTTGAAATACGATGGTAATCCATTCACAAAAAGTTATGTGAAAAATGCGATTAAGGAGGTCCTATAATATGACAACAGCTAAAGATTACAGAAACGATATTCGTCCTAACTGGTGTCCAGGCTGTGGCCATTATGGGGTTCAAGCAGCGATTACTGACGCTGTAGTAGCGAAAAATATTCCACCAGAAAAATTGGCAGTAATTTCCGGTATCGGTTGCTCTAGCCGTATCGGTGGTTATTTCTACGCATATGGCGCTCATACAACTCATGGTCGTGCGCTTCCTTACGCACAAGGCGTTAAACTTGCTAACCAAGACTTAGAAGTTATCGCTTGCTCCGGTGATGGCGATGCGTTTGCTATCGGTATGGGTCACACAATCCATGCTTTTAAACGTAATGTAAATATGACATACGTTGTAATGGATAACCATGTATATGGTTTGACTAAAGGTCAAGCATCCCCTCGTTCCGATATCGGTTTTGTTACAAAAACAACTCCTCGTGGGGCATTCGAATCTCCATTGTCCGTTTGTGAAACTGCAATTGCTGCAGGTGCTACATTCGTAGCTCAAGGTTATATGATTAATCGTGCACAACTTGTAGAGTTGATTCAAAAGGCAATGGATCATGAAGGCTTCTCCTTCATCAACGTATTCAGCCCATGTGTTACATACAATAAACACAACAGCTATGACTGGTTCAAAGAACATTTGGTAGAATTGCCAGAAGGTTATGACCCAACAGATCGTGCATTAGCACTTAAAACATTGGGTGAAACAGATGGTTTGGTAACAGGTGTTATCTACCAAAATACAAGTAAACCTTCCTTTGAAAAAGCTATGGCTGCAGCAAATGGTGGTCCACATCCTCGTCCATTAACTGAAGATGTTGTAAAACCGGATCAAGCGCTATTCGATAGCCTTTGCAATCAATTTAAATAATCTTATTTAAATTGAATTATGTATAATCTGAACCCCTCTTTACTGAATGTCTGGTAAAGAGGGGTTTTTACATTATGATATTATGAATAGTATGATTACTTTAGAGTGTTGTGAATGATATAGTTATTTTATAGCGGTATGAATCGTATTATTACTTTACGGAGGTTTTCTTAATTGATATACTAATTTATAATTTAGGATATTTATAATTAAGTAAAATTTGAACGCTTATAAATATAAGAGGCTATTATTTCAGAATATGAGGCATAATGGAAACGTATAGAAGTATCATTTACTATGCGATTCATTAAGGAGAGGGAATGAGTAACGTGTCGAATGAATATAATGAAGCATTACTAGAGCCACTTAAGTATTATCGGGAAGAGTTAAAGGACGCGTTTCAACAAGTAACCGAAGAATACTTTCAACAATTAGTAGATCAATCAAAGATTGATATAGATAACAACAAAGTATTAATAGATAAGTATACTGAGGTATCAGAAAATCGCGATCAATCAAACACATCCTATAAACGATTTGGCCTTATTAAAAAGGTTGATATTGTTATTGGTATAGGCGCTATTATTTATGGTATTTATCAGTTTTCACAAGATCATATTGATATTGTAGCGGTTATTGTTTCTATACTTATATTAGTTCTATGTGTAGGGCTTTACCTATATTGGATTAAGCCTAATAGTAAGAGTCTTGAAGAAAAACTTAATGATTTAGATGCTACATTAGCTAAAATGCGTCAAGAAGGCTATGAGATGATGGCCCCTTTAAACGATCTATTTCATAGTGAAATGACTGTAGAACTTATAAAAAAGGCGATTCCTTTTATTCATATGGATTCTAACTTTAATATTGAACGATATGAACAGCTCGTTAAAGATTATGGATTCTTAGAAAAAGGTGATGTAAATCATTCCACCTTAGATATTGCATCTGGTGATATTTTAGGAAACCCCTTTGTTTTTCTGAAGCGCATAATCCACTGGATGGATGATTATACGTATGAAGGCACCTTAAATGTTACGTATACAGAAGAGTATGTTGATTCTAATGGGAATCTAAAAACTCGTGATGTTAACGAAACATTACGGGCCGTTATAAGACAACCAGGTCCTTATTATGCCAATAGAGTATCTTTAGTGTATGGTAATCATGCAGCACCTAACCTAACATTCCATAGAAAACCACCGGAAAAAGGATTCTTTAATTTTGGTGGTGCCAAGAGTCGGATAGCAAAAGGTATTGCTAGTCTTAGACAGAAGGGTCAGGATTCATTGGAGAATGGCGGAAGCTTCCAAGCTTTAGCCAATGAAGAGTTTGATGCACAATTTAATGCATTAGATCGCAACAATGAGGTTGAGTTCCGCGTACTATTTACGCCATTAGCACAAAACAACTATAAGGATATTTTTGAAAACTCTCCATATGGAGATGATTTTATATTTAATAAAGAGTGTAAAATTAATGAGATTAAAGCTGACAATTCTCAAAATTGGGACTTTGATACATCACCATCTCAGTATTATGATTTTTCATTCCAAAAGATTAAAGAGAAGTTCATTAATTACAACTGCAGTTACTTTGATCACATGTATTTTTCATTCCTACCAATTTTAGCGATTCCTGTGTATCAACAAATGGCTTCTAATGATTATATTTATGGCAAGTCTTATAATTTCAAATACAATGATTACATTACAGAAATGCTAGCAAATAAAATGGGACTTAATTTATTTGTTCCTCCTGATGCGGCTCAACGGAATAATGTGAAAACAATCCTCAAGACTAGTCACCATAAAAATGAAGGCGATTCTGAGGTGATTAAAGTAGATGCGTATTCCTATAGAACGATTGAGCATATAGATGAAGTGCCGGTAAGAGCTGGTAATGGTAGAACCTATTATGTGCCAGTCCGCTGGGACGAATATGTGCCTGTTACAAAACACGAATTTATAGAAGTTTCAGAAATTAAATCTGCTGGAGAGGATTTTAAGCATATTAAAGGTCTAGATCAGTATCAAAAATCTGAAAATAATAAAGATAGGTCTTTTGCATACGATCACTTTATGGCAGGTAAACTATATCGACAAAATCAGTCTCTCGACGATTTATTAAATACTATTTACAAAGAATTTGGAGGTACCCAAAATGGCTAACCAACTCGACGAAATGAATCCGGAAATTATGTCTGAAGGCAGAGATGTGCATGTTATCGCTAAGGTAATCCCTGTTGAAACTAGTGGCTTTGAAAAACTTCTTCCAACAATCCTTATGGCAGTTGGTGTTATCGGTATCGTTTTAGGCATAGTTATAGACAAGTATCTAGTATCTATTATTGGCGCCATCGTATTGATTTATCCATGGTGGCGATTAAAACAAATTAGCTCAGAGTTTAATATGATGGAACAAAGAATTCAAAATGCTGCATCTGAAATTGATAACTATATGGAGCAACGTGTTGTGATTCTTTCTAATGCGGCTAAACTTGTGGAAAAATCTATTGAAGTTGATAAGGATATCCTTGTAGATATTGCTAAGTATAGAAGTGGTAATTTCTCTGAAGAATCTAGAAGTGATGTAAATGCACAACTTAACAAGGCTACAAGAGCCCTCAACGTAGCTATAGAAAATTATCCTGAATTACAAAGCCAAGATACGATTCGTGATGCAATGCAACAAAATTCTTACTTACAAAAAGAAATTACTGCAGCTAGAACGTTGTATAATGATGCTGTAAATACTTGGAATAGAGAAATCTTTGAATTCCCATTTAAAAAGATTGTAGCTGCAAAAGAAGGTAGAACTACTAGAATTCCATTTATTGCAGATCAAGAAACTAAAGAAAAAGCTAAAGGTGTTTTTTTCTAAGACATAAGTAGTTTGGCATTAGGATGTAAAGGGGATACTATGAAGTCTTATGAAAAAGGGATTAGCTTGTCTATTTGGACCTTGAGCTGGCCTATATTTATCGAGGTGTTCCTACAGCTGTTAGTAGGTAATATAGACCAAGTGATGATGAGTCATTACTCACCTGAAGCTGTGGCCGCAGTAGCTAATGCCAATCAAATTCTAAATATCTTTATTATGCTCATTATTGTTATGAGTACAGCTACGACGATTTTGATTGCTCAATATTTAGGGGCCCGTAATCAGTCGAAGTTATCAGAAGTGTGTACGGTTAGCTTGGTGCTGAACTTTTTCTTCTCGTCTATAGCGGCCGTATTCTTTATCACCTGTCATAAATGGATCTTTACGTGGCTTGGTATTCCGCCAGAAACGATGAGTGATACATCTGTATATACAACCATTGTAGCAGCAGGATTACCAATTCAAGCTATGTACTATGCATTGGTAGCAGTATTTAGGGGGCATTCATTAACACGTATTACCATGTATATTGCACTGGTTATGAATGTTATCCATATCACAACTAACTATATATTAATATTTGGTCATGGTCCGATACCAAGTCTAGGTGTGTTAGGTGTATCAATTTCTACTTGGTTATCTAAGGTGGTAGGCCTCGTAATTATCGGCTATACATTTAAGAAGTTGCTTACTTTAGAGGTGAGCTTCAAATTTTTAAAACCATTCCCGTGGCATACGGTTAAGTCTTTACTGAATATCAGTATTCCCTCTGGTGGTGAAACCTTAAGTTATCAGTTATCTCAGACAACGATTATGAAAATGGTCAATATTTTGGGGCTCGCTGTTATTAATACAAAGGTGTATGTATCGGTTATAGCTATGCTTTGCTATGTATATACAATAGCACTAGCAAATGCTTCTCAAGTTATTGTGGGATACTTGATGGGGGCTAAACGACAAGCTGAGGTGACAAATCGCGTATGGCATTCTATGTTATTAGCCATTGCTATTAGTGTAGGATTGGCTACGTTCTTTTATAGTACCAGTGATATTGTACTATCCATATTTACTACGGATCCAGAAATCCTATCATTAGCACATAATGTATTATTGATTGAGATTTTCCTTGAGTTAGGTCGTGCCGTTAATATTGTTATGGTTGGCTGCTTACAAGCGGCAGGGGATATTAGAACGCCGATGCTCGTAGGCATTTTTGGCATGTGGTTATGTGCTGTACCATTGTCCTATCTATTTGGAATTTACTGGGGATGGGGGCTCGTAGGCATTTGGATTGCCATGGCGGTAGATGAAATTTTACGAGGTTTATTATTTGTATATCGCTGGTATAGTGGTAAATGGAAAAATAGACGTCTCATTGAGGCGTAGTTTTATATTTTCGTGATTGCCGTTAATTATTTAGTAGTTTGTAAATGTAGTTAGCCTTACATTGGAGAGTGTAAGGCTAATTATTTGTGAAAGTAGGTTTATATGAGTAAGACAGTAGGTATTATTGGCTTAGGTCTATTAGGTGGTTCGTTGGCAAAGGCTTTAAAGGCCTATACCGATTATGAGGTAGTGGGCTATGCTCGTCGCCAAGAGGTTTGTGATGCGGCCATTCAAGATGGGGTGGTAAAAGCTGCTTGGACTGAGGTAGAACCATTGATTGAAAATTCAGATATCGTTGTATTTTCTTTGCCTCCAGATACAAATGCAAGACTATTTACAGAAACGGCGCATCTCTTTAGACCAGGACAAGTGGTGACTGATGTGTCTAGTGCAAAGGAAAACTTTGTACGAGCTGTATACAGTTCCATTCCGAAAGGAACAATTTTTGTGTCTGTCCATCCTATGGCTGGCTCTGAAAAGGGTGGCTACGAAGTATCTCATAAAAACCTATTTAAAGGTATGGGGTGGATTGTACTAGAGGATAAGGCCTCTGATGTATATAGTGAAGAGGTTGCTCAAGAACTAGCTGAAATGGGACGCGCTGTAGGATCACGTATTGAGTTTGTCGATATCTATGCTCACGATGCATATTTAGCTATGGTGAGTCATATGCCACATTTATTGGCATCCATTTTAACTCAAGTTTCCGGTGGGGATGAACTAGGCGAGTTGCGCATGAAATTATCCGCAGGGGGCTTTAGAGACTGTACACGTGTTGCCGGTGGTTTGCCATCTATGTGGCGTGAAATCATCTACGGTAATAGACACAATGTAATTGAAGGGCTTTCACAGATTGAATCTGAAATTCAACGGGTAAAAGAGATACTTTCACAAGAAGACGAAGGTCAAGCTTTAGAATCCTATCTTGAACGAGGAAGAGAAATCCGCGGCAAATTACCATATTTAACAGGACAAATAAAGAATAGCTAATGATAAATAATTATTAGCTAAGGCTATACATTGGTTAGCACTCATAGAGTACTAACAATGAGTAATTAACATTCATTTGAGTATGATGTATATTTATGTAGCTGAAGCAACGCGGTTTATGCAGTATAATGTGTATACTAGAGTCCGTAAAGAATATACATTTAACATATTAATTAGTTAAGGAGATACCATGAGTTTGTTACAAGAAACTTGTGACGCTATTAGAGGTCGCAGTCATGAAATTGAACAACATATAATCGATAATTGGAATGCAGGTTCTCCTGTAGAACAATATGGGCGACTTGTAAACGTGGTGGCTCAATATGGTGCGGCTACAAATCAGGAACAGTTAACGGTTCCAAAACCTTGTATGATTATTGCCTCTGCCGATCATGGCGTGGCTGATATGGGTGTAAGTGCGTACCCAAAGGAAACAACTGTAGGGATGACACAAAACTACCTAATTCCTAAAGGGGCGGGCGCCAATTCCTTAGCTAATTACTGTGGTGCTCAAATGGAAGTCATCGATATGGGCATTGATGCAGATATGAGTTGGGTACCAGGACTCCGTAGTCATAAACTTGGTATGGGCACAAAAAACTTTGTAGAAGAACCGGCCATGACACGTGAACAAGCCATTGAAGGCATTGAAACAGGTATCCGCCTTGTAAAAGAGAAAATCGACGAAGGCTTTAATGTTTTCTTGGTAGGGGAAATGGGCATTTCCAATACTACTGCTAGTGCTCTTATGACTGCCAAGTTTGCAGGACTCACTGCAGAGGAAGCTACAGGGCGAGGCACTAATATTTCTGATGAGCGTCTAAAATTAAAGCAACGCATTGTGCATGATGTATTAGAAAAATATAAAAATATTCCGAAAGATGATGCAATCGGAATTTTATCCTCTGTGGGCGGCTTTGAATTTACATGTATCGTAGGTGTTATTCTAGGTGCTGCAGCGAATAATGCACTTGTTATTATTGATGGTTTTAATACATCTGCTTGTGCATTGGTTGCTAAAACATTAGTTCCACAGGCGATGGATTATGTAATGGCATCTCATTTATCTGCTGAAAAAGCGGCTAAATCTTCTTTAGAAAATTTAGGCCTTGAAGCCTATGTTGATTTAGGGCTATGTCTTGGTGAGGCCTCTGGTGGCTCCATTCAAATGGGAATGCTAGATCTTGCCGTTCATATGTATTTGGCTGTTACAGGAGGTAAGGCATGAGAACTTTTACAATTGAACCATTACATGCACCATCCATGGAAGCATGCCGATTACGTATCGATAATTTAACAAAACCTATTTATAGCCTTGCAACATTAGAGTTAATAGCTGAGCGTTTTGCGGGCATTCTGGCAGACCCTCAACCAAATCATTTGCGATATGGCGTACTTGTGGTGGCGTCGGACCACTTGGTAGATGGTCCTCAAAATAGTCAGCATGGTAGTGAAAGTTATGAGGCTATCAAGCGTTTCAATGAAGGTAGAACGGCTACACAAGGGGCCGCATCTAAGTTGAATGCAGCTGTGCACGTTGTAAATATAGGTCTTGAACAAGATACAACAGATTTGACAAATATTGACCAACAGGTTATCCGTAAGGGTTCCCATTTCTTTGGTGTAGAACCTGTCATTTCTCGTGATGAATTAGAAGAGACCCTTGAATTAGGTTTTAATTATGCTGATAAATTACACAATGATGGATTGCAAGTCGTTGCTATTGGTAATATTGGTGAACGAGCTTTCCTTGATTCTCTCGTAACGACTGCAACTATCACAGGATGTGAATTTAGCGATATTCTCGTTCATACTGAATGTGGCCCTACTATTGAACAGCGAGCGGCTCATATTCATTCTTTTGTAGATCGTTTTGATATCGCTGTTGATGATTGGTCTGCTTTGAGTGAAAGCGAGCGCCGTGATGCGGTATTGCATTTACTTCATATTGCAGGAGGCTTAGATATTGCATTCTTAACAGGTTTTATCTTAGGTGCTGCTAGTCAGCGTATGGCTATCGTTTTTGATAATGCCGTAACAGGTGCTGCTGTATTGGCTGCTATTACCATTGAGCCATTAGTAAAAGACTATGTATTTCCATCGGCTGCCTATGAGGAACCAATTCATAAGGAACAATGTCGATTCCTTGGAATAAAACCATGTTTACACTACAATTTACAAATTGATGAAGCATTGGGTTCCACAATGGGTTTATCTATTATCGATGCATCTATGCATATGTTAAATGATATGAAAACTTTCGTTGAAGCTGAGGTTAAAGCAGCTGAAGATGGTGCCGGTAAAGGTAGACAAAAGAATAAAGAGTAATCTATATAAAAGAGGGAGTATTAAATCCCTCTTTTTGTATGTTTTATGCTCAATTATGCAAAATTAACTGAGAATTTCATGGAAAAACCATTGACACTATATGTGTAAATTGATATTATTATAGGGCAGTCAGGACAGACTTAAATTCTTCTTGACGACAGATTGATGATTATGTTATATTAATTATCGGTTCTGTATGCGGGAATAGCTCAGCGGTAGAGCACCGCCTTGCCAAGGCGGGGGTCGCGAGTTCGAATCTCGTTTCCCGCTCCATACATTCCTCGATAGCTCAGTTGGTAGAGCAATCGGCTGTTAACCGATCGGTCGTAGGTTCGAGTCCTACTCGAGGAGCCATTTATGACTCACTAGCTCAGTTGGCAGAGCACCTGACTTTTAATCAGGGTGTCCCGCGTTCGAGTCGCGGGTGAGTCACCATTTTGGCCCGTTGGTCAAGCGGTTAAGACACCGCCCTTTCACGGCGGTATCCCGGGTTCGATTCCCGGACGGGTCACCACATATGGACGATTAGCTCAGCTGGGAGAGCGCCTGCCTTACAAGCAGGATGTCGGCAGTTCGATCCTGTCATCGTCCACCACATGCGGGAATAGCTCAGCGGTAGAGCACCGCCTTGCCAAGGCGGGGGTCGCGAGTTCGAATCTCGTTTCCCGCTCCATTAATATTCCTCGATAGCTCAGTTGGTAGAGCAATCGGCTGTTAACCGATCGGTCGTAGGTTCGAGTCCTACTCGAGGAGCCAATTTCATATGGCCCGTTGGTCAAGCGGTTAAGACACCGCCCTTTCACGGCGGTATCCCGGGTTCGATTCCCGGACGGGTCACCACATGGACGATTAGCTCAGCTGGGAGAGCGCCTGCCTTACAAGCAGGATGTCGGCAGTTCGATCCTGTCATCGTCCACCAACGTAAGCGGTTATCTTCGGATGGCCGCTTTTTGTTATATAACACAGCTTTTTGTTATATAACACAATAGCTATTCATATATATCAATAGTTATTTCTATTTGTATAAAAATAGTTATTTATTTAGAAAATATTAGTTATAGACATAAAAATAGGCATAGAAATAGACATAGAAATAGACATAGAAAAAAGAGTACAACTGTAGCAGTTGTACTCTTTGTATTTAACGCGGCGCGTACATGATGATATAAACGCCCACAAGGCAGACGAGACCGCCGATGATATCATATGTGTCTGGTCGCAAACCATCGACGAGCCAACCCCATAGGATGGAAAGGGCAATAAATACGCCACCGTAGGCTGCATAAACCTTACCGAAGCTTGCTTCTGGTTGGAAGGTAGGGATAATACCGTATAAGAACAGGATGAAAGCACCAGCCAGTAAATATACAGGGCCTTTATCGTCGCGCATATAGAGCCATACTAAATAGCCGCCACCGATTTCGGCTAAACCGGCTAATATAAAGAAGAAAATAGATAAGAGCATAATAACCTCACAGTATTAATTGAAATCTATTCTCTATTGTACAACTTGTTACAGTAGAGAGCAATTATTTAATGACCAAGATGAATCGTTACTAGTGGTAAAGAAAAGAATGTTAAAAGACAAAGATATTAAAAGGTAAAAATGTTAAATATAGACATTAATAGAGGATATAATTAAATTAAAACCCGTACACATATATGTGTACGGGTTTTGTTTCGTTTTTATAAACGAGCTGGTGATTCGCTGTGTACATAATCCATGAAAGTATGCATTGTTTCCGATTTAGAATTGTTTTTCTTAAAGGCGAAGCACACTTGTAGTTTAAATGGTTTTTCTAAAGGTATGTAGCCATCATTGATATTTAAAGAATTTAGAATTTGGCGTGCTACGATGCAGCCTGATTTATTTTTTTGACAGTAGTCGATCATTGTATATGGGTTAGATAAGCGGCTACCTCTAATGTGTAGATTTTGTTGACCGTTACCAACATAATTTTTCAATGTACGATACATAAAGTACTTAGGTGGATACATAAGTAATGGTTGTTGTTGAATTGCTTTCAAGCTAGCAACTTCCATATTATCGATAATGTTTGGTGCATAGTATACGAATTCGTCCTCGCGAAGGGCTGTAGATTCATATGCTGACATATCCTTGTTATTTGGTAAGTAGAGGAGGGCAATGTCGATACGATTTTCGCGTAAGTCGAGCATCAACTCTTCTTCTTCCATGTCATAAATGCTGACAGAGAACTCAGGGTGGTTTTGGAAGAAATGGGATACATATCCGTTAAGGCGAATGTCCCCTAAACTACGCAATACACCAATATTTAAAATTGGACGTTCTACCTTGCTGGCTAAACGAATCGATTGAATAGCACGTTCCAATGTGTCGAGAACTTGTTCTGCTTCTGGTAGGAATAATTCACCTTCTGGTGTCAAACGGCTACCTCGTGTAGAGCGGGAAATTAATTTCACACCAACTAGACGCTCTAATTTTTTCATTTGAGCGCTGAAAGCTGATTGTGTAATGTTCATAGATTGTGCAGCTAATGTAAAGCTTCCTGTTTTATTATAGGTAATAAAACTTTGTAGCTCTTGCATTGTAGGTAACTCTTTCATAGTATTCCCCCAATATTGACATAAAACTCCAATGATACCTATTACCTTTCTTACTAATATTGTAGCATACTATAATTGTTTTTTCATCTAAATCTATAAAATATGATGAAGCATGCACAATCGATATAGTGAGCAATATTATCGCAAAAAAGTGTAATATAAATTCGCTATTATGCACTTATTTCAATGACTTTCACCATTATCAATAATTGACATAAGTAAATGAAAATGATATTATACATGAGTACCATTATGTGTAGGTACAAGTTTATATTAATCTTATGAGGTGATAATCACATGGCAACGAGAAGAGAGGCTCGATTCAAACTTTGTCGTCGCTTTGGTGTGAACGTATTCGGTCACGCAAAAGCCTTGAATCGCGTCAAAAAAGACCAACGTCAGAAAAAAATGTCTGAGTATGGCACACAATTATTAGAAAAACAAAAAGTTAAAGCTTACTACAACTTGCTAGAACGCCAGTTCGTACGCTATTATGATAAAGCGAAAAAAATGCAAGGTGTTACAGGTCAAAACATGTTGATCCTTTTGGAACAACGTCTTGATAACCTTGTATATCGCATCGGCTTCGGTAACTCCATTCGTCAAGCTCGTCAAATGGTAAACCATGGCCACATCTTGGTAAACGGTCGTCGCGTAGACATTCCTTCCTTCTCCTGCAAACCAGGCGATGTAATCGAATTGCGCGAAGCATCTCGTGACAACGAAATGTTCAAAACTAACTTCCAAGAACTTCGTTCTTTCGAACTTCCTTACATTGAAAAAGACTTGGAAGGCTTCAAAGCTACATTCACTCGTCTTCCTCAACGTGAAGAACTTCCTATCGAAGTTAACGAAACACTTATCGTCGAATTGTACTCCAAATAATTTGGCGCTTATGGGAAAACCACTCAGAATTGGGTGGTTTTTTCTTTATGACATGTCACTGTTAAAGGGCTATAACAGTGTAAAAAACAATTGACATAGAACACCAAAATCTGTATACTATTTTGAGTAAGCTTTAGTCGTGTTTCCATTAGCCCCGGAAGCAAAGGACAAGCTGATTTTGGTAGAATTATGACGTTATTAGGAGGATATGCAGCATGAAAACTACATTTATGGCCAATCCGAACACAATCGAACGGAAATGGTATGTTGTTGACGCTGAAGGTAAAACTTTAGGACGCCTTGCTGCCGAAGTTGCAAAAGTTCTTCGGGGCAAAAATAAACCAACTTTCACACCACACGTAGACACTGGTGACCATGTGATCGTTGTAAACGCAGAAAAAATTCGCGTAACTGGTAAAAAATTGGAACAAAAGGAATACTTCCGTCACTCTGGTTACCCAGGTGGTTCCCGTTTCACTAAATTGTCCATGATGCTTGAAAAACAACCTGAACGTGTTGTTGAAATGGCAGTTCGTGGTATGCTTCCAAAAAATAAATTGGGTGCACAACAATACCGTAAATTAAACGTATACGCTGGTCCTGAGCATCCACATGCAGCTCAAAAACCAGAAGTATTAGAAATTTCCGTACGATAATCTAGAGGGAGGAACATATAATGGCAGTAGCACAATATTACGGCACTGGTCGTAGAAAATCTTCCGTTGCTAGAGTTCGTCTGGTACCGGGCACAGGTAAAATCACTGTTAACAAACGTGAACTTAATGAATATTTCGGTCGCCAAACTTTGGAATTGATCGTAAAACAACCTTTGAACTTGACTAACACAGTTGAACAATACGATGTAATCGCAACTGTAGCTGGTGGCGGTCCTTCTGGTCAAGCTGGTGCAATTCGTCACGGTATCTCCCGTGCGTTATTGGACGTAGATGGCGAACTTCGTCAATCTTTGAAAAAAGCTGGCTTCTTGACTCGTGACCCACGTATGAAAGAACGTAAAAAATACGGTCTTAAAAAAGCCCGCAAAGCAAGCCAATTCTCCAAACGTTAATATTTGGAAAACAGGTTATTACACCTGCAGACAATGTCTGCAGGTGTTTTTTGCGTTTAATTTATGGTATAGTGTAAATATATTTTATTTGTTAAGGGGAAATAGTATGGGAAATAAAATCATATATGAAAAGGATTATGTTACTAGATTTAATTTAAAAACAGATACAAAGTTCCGATCTGAGTTAATAGATTTCTGCTTACATGGTAAAAATGTATTTACTGATGATGAGAAAGCTCAAGGTAAGGCTCAATTTTTAGCTATAGGTTGGAGTAGTGTTAATGTTGAATCTGGCCAATACGCTGATTTTTATAATGCAGTAAAACTTTATGTACATAGTCAACATAAGAGAATAAATCCAGCACTTAATGTCTTTAGCTATGCTGAAGTTAATGACTTATTTTGGACTCGGGATATGAATGGAATTTACTGGATTTGTAGAGTGAAAGACATCGCAAAGGTTTATTTAAATAAAGAGTTAGATATAGGTGCGATTTTGCCTGTTGAAGCTTATGAATTCGGGCTTGAAGTACCTGGTCAGATAAAAGCATCGTTTAATCGTGCAAGAGGTGGAATTGTTCAGCGATTACAATATCCAGCTATCACCGAATACTCTAAATTTGTGTTTAATAAATTATCTGGTAAAAATTACTATGATGTTAATTTAAATATAGCTGATAACGTAATAGCAAATTTACCTGATTTTGAATTAGAAGAGTTAGTAATTTCTTATCTTCAAATTGTTAAAGGTTATTATCTTCTTTCAAACTCTATTGCTAATAAATCAACAACTGTAAAAATTGAATGTCAGTTAATTTCCCGCGATGTAAATGATGTTAAAAAGGCTGTTGTACAAGTTAAAGGGCCTAAAGCGCCAGCGTTAAATGCTCTTTCTTTCAAGGACTACGAAAACAAAGGCTATTATATCTATTTATATGCACCTAAGGTTGATAATTTAGAAGAGATGAAGAATGTTATTCAAATTACCACTGAGGAACTACAAGCATTCTATAAGGAGTATAAAGCTATTTTGCCAGAATCTATTACTCAATTTGAAAATCTATTTAATACTGGGGTTAGTGAAAAGCCGTAATTTCACATTTACATCGTCATTTAATTTTCCTATAATAGAAATATATAATCGAATTTTTTCGAAAATAGATTTTCATATAGGAGAACTCATATGATTTATAATACAATTCAATACGTAGTGGACAACGGCATTGGTACGTTGACATTTAATCGGCCTACAGTGGCGAATGGTTTTAATATCGAGATGTGCAAGGAAATCCTTGAGGTTTTAGATAACGCACATAATGATGAAAGTGTTCGTGCTTTGCTCATCAATGCTGAAGGTAAGGTATTCTCTGCTGGTGGCGATTTAACAGAAATGGAACGGGCTGTAAATGATGGTGATACAGAGTCTTTATTTGAAATTGTTGAACTAGTAGCTCAAATTTCTATGGCTATGAAACGCTTACCTAAACCTGTTATCATGAGCCTTCAAGGTGCTGCAGCAGGTGCGGCGTTCAACATGGCGTTAGCTGCAGACTTTGTTGTAGCGGCTAACAATGTACGCTTTATCCAAGCTTTCGTAAACGTAGGTCTTGCTCCAGATGCAGGTGGTTTGTTCTTGTTGACTCGATCCATTGGCATGAACCGTGCTATGCATATCGTTATGACTGGTGAAGCCGTATCTGCTGAAAAAGGTAAAGAACTTGGCTTTGTATATAAAGTTTGTGAATTAGAAGATTTAGAAACTGCTACAAGACGTCTTGTAGAGAAGTTAGCTAAAGGTCCTGCACAATCTTACCGCGTTATGAAAGAAATGATGTGGAATAGCTTCTTATCTGGCTGGGAAGAGTACAAGAAGTTTGAAGTAGAAAATCAATGCTCCTTAGGTCTTTCTGAAGACTTTAAGGAAGGTGTACGAGCTTTCACAGAACGCCGTCGCCCTAAATTTGGTCAAAAATAATAATTATTCTCTTGTAATTCTTTGGAATATCATGTATTTTATAAGCAGTTACTAATATAATTCGAACCGATGTGGCTCTATATATTGAGTTACATCGGTTTTTGCTTTCATAAAAAAGCAAAAGTGTATATAATAGTACTATTATAATAGTTTTAGGAGGTCATTATTACATGGCTCAAGATACAATTAAATGTTATGACGGTCCTAGTGATGTAGTCCAAGCATTGGCGGAGGATTTTATTGATTTTACTAATGATGAAATTAGCCGTACTGAAACGTGCATCGTTGGTATTACTGGGGGTACTGTTATAAATGGTTTGTTAGAATTACTTAACTCTCCTGAATATATTGAGCGCCTTAATTGGGAACGGATATTCTTCTTGTGGACTGATGAGCGTTTCTTACCACAAGCGCATGAGGATAATTACTTCAATCGCGTAAAACCTCATTTGCTATGCAAGGCAAAGGGGGCTGCTCATTTCTTGCCCATTAATACGGATTCTAAAACCGTACATGAAGCGGCTGAAGAATATGAAAAAGAGGTTCGCAATGTCCTAAAGGCATGTAAAAAATCTGGTCTTGATTTAGCGTTGCTTGATCTAGGCGAGGATGGTCATACGGCAGGATTATTTGCAGGCTCTCACGCACTGCGTGTAGCTGATCAAGAGGTAGTGGCCGTTGAAGATGGCAAGGTATGGGAACGCATTTCTATGACATTTTCTTTCCTAGCAAAATCTGATGCTGTCTGGTTTACTGTGACTGGTGAAAGCAAGCGAACTGCATTGACAAAGGTATTATACCAACGCGAAGATTACGAGGATTTAACGTGGGAAAAACGCATTGGCCGTACATTGCCTGGTGCTGTACTTTCACAAGAGGCTGTAACCTGGTATGTGGACAAGGCGGCCTATAATGATGTACACTAAAAGATATAAGTTTTAGTAAATATAAAGGAGATATATATGGGATCTATAGGAACACCTGAATTAATAGTTATATTAGTGATCGCTTTAGTTATCTTCGGACCTGGTAAATTACCTGAAGTAGGTAAAGCTATTGGCAAGGGCATCAATGAATTCAAAGATGCTATTTCCGGCCCTAAAAAAGCTGTTGATGAAACGAAAGAAGCCGTTAAAAAGGCGACTACTATCGACGTAACAGCAGGGGCTAAAAACGACGATAAACATAAAGAAGCTAATGATTAATAGGAGGTATCACTATGTGCAAAGATTGTGGTTGCGGTGAAGATAATGGCGTTGTAACAAAGGTATTTACTGTACCTGGTATGATGTGCAATAACTGTAAAGAAACTGTAGAGGGGGCGTCCCTTGGCTTACCTGGCGTTTTGAGCGCAGAGGTTGATTTGCCAGAAAAAACAGCGACTGTTTCTTTTGACCCAAATAAAGTGTCTGTAGAAGTCATTACAAAAGCTATTGAACGTACAGGCTTTGAAGTAGATGGCGTTGCAGATGGTGTACAAAAACATAGTCATGGTTTACTAGGAACATTGAAACGTTTCTTCAAATAATCGAACCCATAGGGCTGTATTGAAACATTGTTTCGATGCAGCCTTTTTCTATAAAGAGGTAATAAGATGATACGCAAGTTTGATGCTAAAAATTTCAAGTGGGATGGCGTTGATACCTTGGTATACAAACAAGATGGTAGTCCTTTTAAAGATGTAACACGTCAAGTTTTATACGATGGAGCCTATGATATTCCATGTCAATTTCGCTATTTTGAATGTTTACCAGGTGGATATTCTACACTAGAATATCATGAACATACACATATGGTTATGATATTCCGTGGTAAGGGACAAGTATTGTTAGGCGATGAAATCCATGATGTAGAAGCTGGTGATTTTATTGAAATTCCAGGTAAAACGATACATCAATTCCGGGCTAATAAAGGAGATTATATCGGGTTCCTTTGCTTGGTTAACCAAGATCGGGACAAGGTAAAATTATTAACCCCTGAAGAGATGGATTCATTGAGAGCTAATCCTAAAATCAAGGAATTTTTGGAAAGCTGTTAGGAGATATGGCGGTTATGTGTGGTGACCGCCATATCGCTTTTATAATCAACTGTAACTGTAACTGTAACTGTAACTGTAATAGTTGGTTTGTGTAGTTTGATAGGGAGGATCTATGAATACTTTTACACGCGCGGCCCTTACTGTTTTGGTGGGCTTAGTGATTTGGTTCTTGCCTCACACGGAGGCAATTAAGCCTGAAGGATGGCATTTATTAGCTATCTTCACGGCTACAATTGTAGGTTTTATTTTACGACCTTGGCCAACAGGTATTATGGCACTCTTTGGTATTGTTGCAGCAGTAGCAACAAATTCTATTACTATGGTGCAAGCATTAGGTGGTTACGCTGAAGCCAATGTATGGCTTATCGTAGCAGCTGTATTCTTTTCTAGAGGCATTATTAATTCTGGCCTTGGTAAGCGTATCGCGTATACTTTGATTCGCTCCTTTGGTACTAGTTCCTTAAAGTTAGCTTATGCATTGGCTTGTACGGATCTTATTATTTCTCCTGCCACGCCATCTAATACAGCTCGTGGGGGCGGTATTATTTTCCCAATTGTACAAAACATTTCGTTAGCCTTTGATTCTGAGCCAAATGGTAGTACGGCACGTCGTATTGGGGCGTACTTGATGACCACGGCTCATACGATAAACACCATTACTGTAACAATCTTCTTAACTGCTTGTAGTGGTAACTTATTGATTACATCCTTAGGTGCAAAATTATTTGGCTATGATATTTCATGGTGGGAATGGTTCCAAGCCGGTGTAATCCCTGGTGTACTTTGTATGATCTTGATGCCTTGGTTTATTTATAAAATCTATCCACCAGAAATTAAAGAAACTCCACAAGCGGCGGCGATGGCCCAAAAAGAACTAGATGCTCTTGGTCCTATTACAAAAGCCGAAATTTCTGTAGCTATTATCTTTGTTCTTTGTATCTTGCTTTGGGCTACGGCTATTTGGACGAAGTTACATCCTACTGTAGTTGCTATGATGGGCGTACTTGCTTGTGTAGTTACAGGATCCCTTACATGGGAAGATATTCTAGGTGAACGCACAGGTTGGGATATTCTAATCTGGATGGGTACCCTCGTTGGTATGGCTGGTTTACTTGGCAAGCTCGGTGTTGTTGCAGTATTTGCTGATTTTGTAAGTCAACATCTTGTAGGTATTGATTGGTTCTGGGCATCCTTTATTATCTCTGCAACCTTTGTATACTCTCAATATTTCTTTGCCAGTGGTACAGCTCGTATTACAGCGTTATTCTCCGCCTTTGCAGCTATCTTGGTGGCAATGGGCGCACCAATTCCATTTACCATCTTGCTCTTTGGTTTGATGAACAGCCCTGGCTGTACATTAACACATTATAGTTCTGGTGTAACGCCAATCTTCTTCGGTGCTGGTTATGTACCACAAGGAACATGGTGGCGTGTAGGCCTTGCTATTTCTGTGGTTAGCTTCTTAATTCACTTCTGGGGCGGTACCCTTGGCATGTGGCTATTCGGTATTCTATAATATTCAAAAATCCCTCACAGTAGTGGGGGAATTTTTATTTGCGTAACTATTTAGTAGTTTGTTATCGATTTATTTTCTATGTGTATTAGATAGGTAGTGTATTATTTATTATTGCTATAGTTTTTATATATGGTAAACTTTAAAAATTTATATAATAAATCTATAGAATATTTATTGCACGACATTATATAAAGTGTTATTATTATTTTATGATTACAGATTACTTTAGGAGGAAACATGTTGGGTTTAGTCATTAGCTTGTTGATTATCGCGCTCGTCGTGATTATTAAAGACATTCGAATTATGAACAACAACTTAACACGTTTTTGTCTTAGAAGTTCCATGAATGGTTTAATATACAATCAATAAGATTTGACTATACGGTTTGTTTCTTATGTGTATTTATTCCAAGGGATACATAGGTCGTTTATGTATATAGGAATTCTGTAAACAAAAGGAATATCATTTGTAAACTTTTAAGACGATTCATATGAATCGTCTTTTTTTATTCAGTTGAAAGGCATCCAAGTGGATACTTTCAAGAAAAGTGAGGAGATTAACATGAGTTGTAGAAGTGACAATTTAAAAACAGGCGTAGCACGTGCACCACACAGATCTTTGCTAAAAGCTCTTGGTTTTGTTGATGAAGAAATGGGCAGACCAGTCATTGGTATTGCGAACTCTTTCAACGAAATTATTCCTGGTCACGTGGGCTTGAAAAATATTGTACAAGCCGTAAAAGACGGCATTCGCAACGCAGGTGGTGTGCCAATCGAGTTCAATACAATTGGTATTTGTGACGGCTTGGCGATGAACCACATCGGTATGAAATACTCCTTGGTAACTCGTAATATCATCGCTGATTCCATCGAAGCAACAGCTATGGCAACACCATTTGATGCTATGGTATTCATTCCAAACTGCGATAAAGTAGTACCTGGTATGTTGATAGCTGCAGCTCGTCTAAACATTCCATCCGTATTCGTGTCTGGTGGTGCTATGCTTGCAGGCGTACATAATGGCAAAAAAATCGGTTTGTCTGATGTATTCGAAGCAGTAGGTAAACATCAAACTGGTGAAATGGGTGATGCTGAGTTATCTGAAATCGAAAATACAGCATGTCCTACATGTGGTTCTTGCTCTGGTATGTACACAGCTAATACAATGAACTGCTTAACAGAAGCTCTTGGTATGGGCCTTCCTGGTAATGGTACAATTCCAGCAGTATACTCTGAACGTTTACGTCTTGCTAAATTAGCAGGGATGCAAGCAGTAGAGGTATTGAAAGCAAACCTTCGTCCTAAAGACATTATGACACGTGAAGCCTTTGAAAATGCAGTAGCTCTAGATATGGCTTTAGGTGGTTCCTCTAATACAGCACTTCATTTGCCAGCTATCGCTCACGAAGCAGGTGTACCATTGTCTTTGGACGACTTCGATCGCATTGCACAAAACACACCTCAATTGTCCAAACTTTCTCCATCTGGTAAATACTTCATCGAAGACTTGTATGCTGCAGGTGGCGTATCTGCTGTGTTGAAACGTTTAGCAGAAAATGGTCGTTTACATACAGACTGCAAAACTGTAGCTCTTAAAACACAAGGTGAAATTGCAGCGGTAGCTCATGTAACTGATGAAGATGTTATTCATCCTTGGAATAATCCTGTTCATGAAACAGGTGGTATTGCCGTTCTTAAAGGTAACCTTGCTGTAGACGGTTCCGTTGTAAAAGCAGGTGCCGTAGATGAAGATATGCTCGTTCACTCTGGCCCAGCAAAAGTATTCAACAGCGAAGAAGAAGCTGTTGAAGCTATTACAGGCGGTAAAATCGTAAAAGGTGATGTGGTAGTTATCCGTTACGAAGGTCCTAAAGGCGGCCCTGGCATGCGTGAAATGTTAACACCAACATCCATGATCGCAGGTATGGGTCTTGATAAAGATGTAGCATTGTTGACTGACGGTCGTTTCTCCGGTGCTACACGTGGTGCATCCATTGGTCACGTATCTCCAGAAGCAGCAGCAGGTGGCACAATCGCTGTTGTTGAAGATGGTGATATCATCAACATTGATATTCCAAACGGTAAATTGGAATTGGCTGTATCTGATGAAGAAATCGCTCGTCGTAAAGCCGCATTGAAACCATTCAAATCCAATGTAACTGGATACCTTAAAAAATACGCTCTTCATGTATCCTCTGCAGCACAAGGTGCTATCGAAGTATTTGAAGACTAATAGTAGATTTTCATTAATACTAACTAGAGGAGATAGAGTACATGCATAAGTTGTATGATTTTATGGAGGCTCGTGAGCGATTAAGCACAATCACGGTGAAAACAAAATTGCTTCATAGTGATGTGTTCTCTGACGAGTGTGGCAATGATGTATATATAAAGCCAGAAAATTTGCAAATAACAGGTTCCTTTAAGGTTCGTGGTGCATATAATAAAATTGCAAAATTAACAGAAGAAGAAAAGGCGTGCGGCGTTATTGCCGCATCTGCCGGTAATCATGCGCAAGGTGTAGCACTTGCTGCAAAACGTCTAGGCATTAAAGCGACAATCGTTATGCCAAAACATACACCTCTCATCAAGGTTAATGCTACAAAACAATATGGTGCCGAAGTTGTTCTACATGGTGAGATTTATGATGAAGCTTACCAAAAAGCGATGGAATTACAACAAGAGCACGGATATGTGTTCGTCCATCCTTTTGATGACGAAGATGTTATCGAAGGGCAAGGTACAATTGCATTAGAAGTTCTTGAGGAATTGCCTGATGCGGATGTATTGCTAGTTCCTGTTGGTGGTGGCGGTATTGTTTCTGGTATCGCAGCTGCGGCAAAATTAAAAAATCCTAGCATTAAAATTATTGGTGTAGAACCAGAAGGTGCGGCTAGTGCAATAGCTGCGTTAAAAGAAGATCATCCTGTACCACTTAGTGAGGTGGCTACTATCGCAGATGGTACAGCTGTACGTCAAATCGGCGAAACTACATTAAAATATATTAAGAAATATGTAGATGAAATTGTTACTGTCTCTGATTATGAATTGATGGAAGCATTTTTGTTGCTTGTAGAAAAACATAAGTTAGTAGCAGAAAACTCCGGTATTTTACCATTAGCAGGTCTAAAAAAATTAGACTGCAAAGGTAAAAAGGCAGTAGCCATTGTTAGTGGTGGTAATATCGACGTACTTACTATTTCTTCTATGATCAATAAAGGTCTCGTATTGCGTGGTCGTATCTTCACTTTCTCTGTAAACCTTCCAGATAAACCAGGTCAATTGGTTGCTGTATCTGAAATGCTTGCAGATGCGGATGCAAACGTTATTAAACTTGATCATAATCAGTTTAAAAACCTTGACCGCTTCCATGAAGTGGAATTGCAAGTGACTGTAGAAACAAATGGTGAAGAACACATCAAACACATTATTGATACTTTCAAAAATAATGGTTACATTATTAAACGATTAAATTCCAGCGAGATTTTATCTGAATAGCTGGTCGAAAGGGTTCCTATGAGCGCAGAAACAATCAATGGGGCACGCATTGTCCTTGAAACATTGCATCGCCTTGGTGTAACCGACATGTTCGGTTATCCAGGCGGCGCGGTAATTCCAATTTATGATGAAATTTATAGCTTCCCTGAAATTAAACATTATTTTGTTCGTCATGAACAAGGTGCAGCCCATGCAGCAGATGGTTATGCACGCGTATCTGGAAAAGTAGGCGTATGCCTTGCTACGTCCGGTCCTGGTGCAACTAATCTTGTTACAGGTATTATGACTGCTTACATGGATTCTGTACCTATGGTGGCCATTACTGGTCAGGTTGGTCGTCCGTTTATTGGTAAGGATTCCTTCCAAGAAGCAGATATCCAAGGTATTACCATGCCGATTACAAAACATAACTACCTTGTTCAAGATATTCGCGATTTACCTCGCATCATCAAAGAAGCGTATTTTATTGCTAGTACAGGTCGTCCAGGACCTGTTCTTATTGATATTCCTAAGGATGTTCAAACAGAAAAAATATCCATGACAGAATACAATAAATTATATGAAGTACCTATCCATCTTGAAGGGTATGATCCAACCTATAAAGGTCATCAAGGGCAAATTAAGAAAGCGGCTACACTCATTAAAAATGCAAAACGTCCGCTCATCATTGCCGGTGCCGGTGTATTGAAATCTGGCGCTATGGATGAGTTAAAGGAATTGGCAGAAAAGGCTCAAATTCCTGTAACAAATACATTAGTTGGCCTTGGTGGTTTCCCAGGGAACCATGAGCTTGCTCTTGGTATGGTGGGGATGCATGGCTCTGTAGCGGCTAATAATAGTACAGAAGAAGCAGACCTTGTTATTGCAGCTGGTATTCGTTTCCACGATCGCATTACAGGTCATCCAGATTTCTTCTGTAAAAAAGCTAAAATCATTCATATCGATATCGACCCAGCAGAAATTGATAAAAACGTTACTATTAACGTACCAATTGTAGGTGACTTGAAGCGAGTTTTATCTGAACTTAATACGCTTGTAGAACCTACAACTCATGAAGCGTGGATCGGACAAATTCGTGAATGGCAAGCGGAATATCCTATGGTAATTCCTGAATCTAAAGATGGTGTATTACATCCACAATACGTATTATCTGAACTTAACAAGATTGCCAAAGAGGATGCAGTTATTGTAACTGACGTAGGCCAACATCAAATGTGGGCGGCTCAATTCTTAACTCATAAAAAACCTCATACCATTGTTACCTCTGGTGGTGCAGGTACTATGGGCTATGGTTTACCAGCTGCAATTGGAGCTCAAGTGGGTGCTCCAAATAAACAAGTTATCCTTGTTGTTGGTGATGGTGGATTCCAAATGACCTTCGAAGAGCTCATGATGGTTCGCCAATATAATTTACCAATTAAGATTGTTATCATTAATAATGGTTACCTTGGCATGGTTCGTCAATGGCAACAAATCTTTAATGACCGCCGTTATTCCTATGTAGATTTGGAAACGAGCCCAGACTTCTTGAAATTGGCAGATGCCTTTGATTTGAAAGCCGCTCGTATCGATAATGTAGAGGATTTCAATAAAGAATTTAAATCTTTCATTACATCTGATGAAAGTATCATCTTGGATTGCCGTGTAGCAAGAGAAGATAATGTATTGCCGATGATTCCAGCTGGCGGTACCGTAAGTGGTATGATGGGCAAGAAAGGGGTGCTATAATGGCGAAAGAACATCAAGTCTTAGTAATTGCAAAAAATACAGCAGGCATTGGTGCACGTATATTGGCACTCTTTAACCGTCGTGGTTTTAATGTTACAAAGATGACATCTGGTATTACAAATAAACCAGGCTACGCTCGTATTACCCTCACCGTTGAGGCAGATGATCGCATCTTAGACCAAATTCAAAAACAAATTTACAAGCTCATTGATGTTGTAAAGGTTAAAGTTTTTGAAGATCATGATGTGGTATGCCGTGAGTTAATGCTTATCAAGGTAAAAGCAACTGCTGCAACACGCTCTCAAATTGTACAAATTGCCGATGTATATCGTGGCAATGTGCTCGATATTTCTCCTACTTCTATGATCATTGAAGTAATTGGTAGCGTAGAAAAATTACGCGGTTTCATTCAAATTATGGAAACTTATGGTGTCCTTGAAATTGCCAAAACTGGCATTACTGCAATGAGCCGTGGAGAAAAGATTTAGGAGATGGTTGTGTGAGTAGTGAATTACTCCATTATGAAGACGTCAAGTTTCGTCGTGAAGGTCGCGAAATTTTAAAAGGCATTAATTGGCATGTTGAGGAAGGGGAAAATTGGGCCTTATTAGGTCTCAATGGGGCTGGTAAATCGACGATGCTCAGCATGATTCCAGCTTACCAAATTCCCACAACAGGACTATTACGCGTATTTGGTCATGAATTTGGCAAATATGCATGGCCTAAGATCAAGGCCCGATTAGGCTTTGTTAGTTCGGCACTTGGACAATTCCAGTCTACACTGGATAAACAAGTCGTAGAAGATGTTGTTATTTCTGGTACTTTTAATAGTATTGGTATTTATCAACAGGTAGAGCCTGAAGTACGTGAACGAGGACTACAATTATTGTCTGAGTTTGGTTTGTCCTATTTGGAAGGCCATAGATTTCATACACTATCTGCTGGTGAACAGCGCCGTGTTTTACTAGCACGGGCTATTATGGCTAATCCAGATTTACTCATTTTAGATGAGCCTTGTTCTGGACTTGATTTGCCTGCTCGTGAGCAATTCTTAAGAACTGTTGAGAATATGGCACGAGAGGAGCATAAGCCTTTTATTTATGTATCTCATCAAATTGAAGAGATTATGTCAAGTATTACACATGTAGCTATTATTAAAGATGGTCTCATTGTGTATAAAGGCAAGAAACAGGACATCTTAACCGATGAAATTCTAAGCGATGTATTCGGTATTGATGTATCCGTTGTATGGGAGAAAAATCGCCCATGGATTATAGTTAAGCAAGAGCTATAATTGGGATAATTCATTTTTTCTTAATACAAAAAGGGTACAAATTTAAGTTGTAGATTAGTCTATTTGACTATTCGATAAATTACGATATACCCTACAAATCTTGCATTTATTTGTGAGATTGTGTACAGTATATATATTAAATATTCTATTGAATATATTTTGGAGGTTGTCTAGTATGGCAGGTAAAATTTTAGGTACTACAGTTTATTATGATGCAGATTGTAATTTGAGCAAATTGGAAGGCAAAAAAATTACAGTTTTAGGTTACGGCTCCCAAGGTCATGCGCATGCATTGAACTTGAAAGAAAATGGTATGGACGTAACAATTGGTCTTCGTGGTGGTTCTTCTAGCTGGAAAACTGCTGAAGAAGCAGGCCTTACAGTTAAAGAAACTGCAGAAGCAGTTAAAGGTGCTGACATCGTTATGGTATTGATTCCAGACGAATTACAAGCAGACGTATATGCACAAGATATCGCTCCTAACTTAAAACAAGGTGCATACTTGGCATTTGCTCACGGATTCAACATTCACTTCGGTAAAATCGTACCTCGTGAAGACATCAACGTATTCATGGTAGCTCCTAAAGGCCCTGGTCATTTAGTACGTCGTACATACCAAGAAGGTTCCGGTGTTCCTTGCTTGTACGCTGTAGAAAAAGATCCATCTGGTGATACTGAAGAAGTTGCATTAGCATGGGCTTCTGGTATCGGTGGTGGCCGTTCCGGTATCTTGGAAACTAACTTCAAATCCGAAACTGAAACTGACCTCTTCGGTGAACAAGCTGTATTGTGCGGCGGTGTTACTGAATTGATTAAAACTGGTTTCGAAGTATTAACAGAAGCTGGTTATGAACCTGTAAACGCTTACTTCGAATGCTTGCATGAAATGAAATTGATCGTAGACCTTATCTACGAAGGTGGCTTCCAAAAAATGCGTCACTCCATTTCCAACACAGCTGAATATGGTGACTACCATGCAGGTCCTCGCGTAATTACTGCAGATACTAAAAAAGCTATGGAACAAATCTTGGCTGATATCCAATCTGGTAAATTCGCTGACGAATTCTTGGCTGATTCCAAAAATGGTCAAAAATTCCTTAAAGAACATCGTGAAGCAGCTGCTAACCATCCAATCGAACCAGTTGGTGCAGAACTTCGCAACTTGATGAGCTGGTTGAAATAAGAGATTGCATTAGTAATTTCTTAATAAGCATAGGCTTACTGAAAGCGACCCCATTTGGGGTCGCTTTTTATTGAATAATACAAGTACGTATGATATAGTTAACGTAGAGTTAGTGTAGTATATTTTGGTATAAGGAGAGATACTATGAGTTCTACAACTATTATTATCATCGTGGCGGTTGCAGTCATTTGGGCCATTTTGTTTGCTGTATTTATGAAGTTCAATAAAAAACGACAAGCCGGTGAACAACAATTTGTACAAGAGAATGCTAATAAAGCGATTCTTCATATTTATGGTAAATCTGTAAAGGTTGATGGTAAGGACCTTTCTACTATTGATCATAAAACTGGTCAATATGGTCAAGTCATTGTGGCATTAACACCAGGAGAACATACCATTGAATCCGTATATTACACGACGGATAATGTGGGTACTAAAACAAAGAATGTTGAAACACAGCCTGTTACCATCACAATTCCAGTACAAGCAGGTAATGAATATAATGCGGCTATGTATTTCTATTCCGCAGAACAACGTAATGCGTATTATAAAGGTGACGTTGACGATGCCGTTTTAGAAGTTGAACTAGAATTAGAATCTGGTTTTACAGCGAATACTCATGCTTATATCATCGTGTACCGTGAATGTAAATAAATTAGTATAGTAACTGTTTAATAGAGCTATCATTGTGGTAGCTCTATTTTTTATAAATCGTTGTTGGTTATTAGCATATTTATTTGTGATATAATAAAGAATAATATATGAAAGGAGAACAATATGGATTTTTACACGTTGGCCTATGTTGAAAGTCAGGCTGTGACAGGCCAAACATGGGGCTTTATCGTTTTTGTTGCCATTCTTTTAGCACTGCTTGTTCTAGGTGTACAGGTATTGCGAAATGGTTTTACTAATCGCTATCGTGATTTATTGGTTATTTTGTCTTTAGTTGTAGTGTTTTTCTTAGGACTGGAGTATCAAGAATATAACCGAATGAAAACATACTCTGAAGACTCTTCTCGTATGGCTCAATTTTTACATTCTTTTAGTGCTGATCGTTCTGTACCAAGTGAGCAATTAGCGGTTAACTCCTTAAAAATTCGCAATGGTATGATTTTAAAGGTAAGCGATGATTATTATGAGGTTCAGTTTAATCCAGAATTTACAACCTATACAATTACTCGTGTGTATAAGATGAGCCCAACAGATCGTATTCATGATAAAGCGGACGTATTACCATAAGGAGGAACGTAAATGACAGAAGCTATGGCCGTCTATGGGATGGTCTTTGCCAAACTCGCCATCGGTCTCTTGGCGATTATCTTACAAATCAACTTAATGGGGAAGGGCAACTTAGCGCCAACCTCTGCTTTGGACCAATTACAAAACTATGTACTTGGTGGTATTATCGGTGCCATTATTTACAATGACCAAATCGGTATTTTACAGTTTATGTTAGTCCTCATTTTATGGACTATACTTGTAATGACGCTTAAGTTCTTAAAAGGAAATCTCCGATTCTTTAAAACTATTTTGGATGGACATCCTGTAATTGTTATTGAAAAAGGTCATATCTTAACAGAAGAATGTATGCGTTATGGCATTCAAGCGGCGGAGCTTAAGTTAAAGCTTCGTACAGCAGGTGTTCAATATGTTACGGATGTTAAGCGTGCTGTATTGGAGCAAAATGGTCAGCTCAGCGTAGTTCAATTTAGTGATGAGAATATTAAATTTGACCTTATTGATGATGGTCAAATTAACCATTTTACATTAGATGTAATTGAAAAAGGCCAGGATTGGCTAGAAGAAGAAGTTGAAAAGCAAGGCTATAAAATTAAGGAGGTATACATTGCAGAATACAAAGATGGGGAAGTTGTTATTTACCCTTATGAAAAAAAACATCGCCCTCAAATTGTAAAAACACTTAAAGATAAGACCTCTCATACAAAGGATAAATTGAAATCTAAATTGTAATGTTTCTTGGTCTTATAGTATAGTTAAGATAAGTATTATATACTACTCTTATAGACATACAAATATAGACATACAAACGATATATAAAATGTTTTTAAGCCCACTATTCGTAGTGGGCTTATATAGAAAGGAAATTAGTGAATCGTAAAGATTTAATTGATAGATTACAAGCATTATATAAAGACGAAGATAGTCGGGTAACGGTAAACCCTCATGCAGGGCAGAAGGTAGCTATCGTCTATCCTAATACATATTTTGTAGGCATGAGTAATCTTGGTCTCCACATTATTTATGAGGAAATCAACTTACGCAATGATAGCGTATGTGAACGCATTTTCTTGCCTGAGAAGAAAGAATTAGAAGCATACGATAAGACTAAGACACCGTTGATGAGTGTTGAAACACAGAGGCCTATGCATCAATTTGATGTGGTGGCCTTTGACGTAACCTTTGAAATGGACTATTTCCATATTCCGTTGATGTTACGTCATGGACGCGTACCTATTATGGGGAAAGATCGCACAGAATTTGATCCTATCGTTATTGCTGGTGGCCCATGTGCTACCTTTAATCCAGAGCCTTTTGCGGACTTTATCGATGCTTTCATCATCGGTGAAGGGGAAGGTATCGTTAGTCGCGTTCTAGATATCATTCGCGATGGCAAAATGGAGGGTCTAGATCGACATGCTATTTTGCGCGAATTAGCGAATATATCTGGCGTGTATGTACCATCCTTATACGTACCAATCTATAGCGAAGATGGTGAATTTAAAGGCTATGATATTGTAGAAGGAGCGCCGAAGACGATTAAACGTCACTTTGAAATGCTCACTAGCGGTGGCGAAACCGTAGTAGCTACGAATTATACAGAGTTTGGTGCTATGTATATAATCGAAGTGGCCCGTGGATGTGGTCGCCATTGTCGATTCTGTATGGCCGGCTATTGCTTCCGCGTACCCCGTGTACGGCCTTTAGATATTTTAAAAGAAGGCGTGGATCGGGCTGAAAAACTTGGCAAAAAGGTAGGTCTCATGGGGGCCGCTATTTCTGACTATCCAGAGGTAGATGAACTAGTTACGTATATTCGGTCTAAAGATATGCGCTATTCCTGTGCATCCTTGCGGGCAGATTCTTTGACGCAAGCCGTAGTAGATGGCTTGGCAGATAGCGGTCAAAAGACGATTACTATTGCTCCAGAAACGGGCAGTGAACGGTTACGCCGCGTTATTAATAAAGGGATTAGCGAGGAACATCTAAAAAATGCTGCTACCTTATCTGCTAAGTCTGGAATTCAACACATGCGCCTTTACATTATGATTGGGTTGCCTACGGAAACAGACGAGGATATTGAAGCCATTGTAGGCCTGGCAGAACGGACGCAAGCCCATATGGCCGAGGTAGGCTGTAAAGGTCGTTTGACACTTAGTATTAATCCATTTATTCCCAAACCATTTACACCATTCCAGTGGATGGCTATGGACAATCAAAAAACGATAGAGAAAAAACTACAATATATTAAGAAGGCGCTACAAAAAAATCGTCGTATTGAGGTGTTAGTAGAGTCGCCAAAAGAGGCGTATATCCAAGGTGTACTCGCTCGTGGTGATCGTCGTTTAGGTGCCGTTATTGCGGCGTGCGCAGCAGATCGTGGTAGTAAGTCCTTTAAGTCTGAAATGAAGGCAGCCGGTCTTGATATGGACGATATGAACTATCGTGAACGAAGCTTTGATGAATTTTTACCATGGAGTCACCTCGATATGGGGATGGACGATGGATATCTTGAAATGGAATGGAAGCGCTCCGTTGATGAAGCGTATACACCGCCATGTGTACAAGGCTGTAAGCGATGTGGTGTATGTAAATAGGAGGCACTTATGAATCAATCTGTAAAACGTATAGATATTAAAGGACCTCATGGTACTTGGTCTTATGAAACTCCTAATTGGGCAGATCGTTTTCCTATTACAATAGGTGATACGTACCGTCATGGTGGTGTATCTCAAGAGCCCTATAAATCACTAAATTTAGCATTTCACGTAGGGGATGAGCCTAAGTATGTTCGTGAAAACCGTGCTATTGTTGCTGAATATTTAGGTGTTGAACCAGAGCGAATCTCTTGTGGTAATCAAGTACATGGTTTAAAGGCTGTGGAAATCACAGAAGGCCTCATAGGGGCAGGTGCCTTTGGAGAGGATACAGCTATAGCCGATTGTGATGCTGTATTTACAAAATTACCGAATGTACCGCTATTTTTATTTACCGCCGACTGCGTAGCTGTTGGTATTTACGATGCTAAGCATCACGCTATTGCTACGGTACATGCAGGCTGGCGCGGAGCGATAGGACATTTGCCAGTTCTTACTATTGAGGCTATGAAAGAAGCGTATGGTACGGAGTTCAAAGATTGTTATATCTATCTTGGACATAGCATTGGACCAGAATCTTTTGAAGTCGATGTAGAGTTAGGGAAACGTTTTGAATTAGCTTGGCGTGGTATGACCGACCTTAGTATGGCTGATATTGTAAACTATCCAGGTGATAAACTAGATAAAGCCTATATCAACTTATGGAACTTTATCGCCGAAGGACTTATGGTGAATGGTGTTCCTAAAGAAAATATCGCTATTGGCGGTACCGATACAGTAACAGATAGAGATTGTTATTCCTATCGTCGGGAATCTGGTAAAACAGGTCGCATGGCTTTATTTGGTATGCTACAAGAACGGTAGTATATACATACATAGATTTATAGGCTTTATAAGACCTAAATGATGTACAATCAATACTAAATACTATATAATAGAATAGTCTATACAAATATATTTTATGGTTTTTAAATATAGATTGAAGGGGAATCACATGATTGAAGAATCCCTACACGCAATACAGCAGCGCATGGCAGATGCTATGGCGCGCGTTGGTCGCGTAGATACAGCATTATTAGTAGCTGTTACTAAGAACCACCCTGTATCAGCGGTGGAAGAGGTCGCACGTCTCGGTGTTACTCATGTGGGGGAAAATCGAGTACAAGAGGCTAAAGAAAAACAGCTCACCTATAAAGGTCCAGCATTAACATGGCACTTGATTGGTCATTTACAGGTTAATAAGGTACGTCAAGCGGTGCCTATGTTTGATTTAATTCATTCTGTAGACAGCCGTAAACTATTAGATGAAATCGAAAAGGTCGCTACAAAGCACGACAAAGTGCAAGACGTATTATTGCAAGTCAATGTAGCTCGAGAAGCCTCCAAAACGGGCATGTCCGTAGAGGAGTTTCCAGAGATTCGAGATTATGCAAAGACATTGCCTCATGTACGTGTACGGGGCTTGATGTGTATGGCGCCATTTTTCGACGATCCAGAGGAAGCACGTCCAATCTTCCGCGTAGCAAACGCCTTGTATGAGGATATGAAGGGCTACTTTGAAGAAGGGCAGATTCAATATTTATCTATGGGGATGACTCACGACTTTGAAGTCGCTTTAGAAGAAGGGGCTAACATCGTTCGTGTAGGCACAGCAATTTTTGGGGAACGTGTGTATGATTAAGGCTTGGGTTGCCTGATAATCGATAGCGTTAAGTATTAGGAGGAAATCCAAATGGCATTGGGAGATTATTTAGACAAAGCAAAAAACTTATTCTTAGGCAAAAATGATGATGACTATGAATATGATGATTATGACTATGAAGATGAAGAGGAATATGAAGCGGAACCTACACCAGTAGCTCCAGTAGCTCCAGTATCCGGCGCATCTGAATTTCATCCACGCAAGGTAGGAGGCCAATCTACGATGACACAACGTCCAACAGCTATGAAAGTAGTTGTAATTGAACCAAAAGTATTTGAAGACTCTGAAAATATTACACATCAATTGCGCGACATGCGTCCTGTATTGATTAACTTTGAAAATACAGATCCTCATGAAGCAGCACGTATTGTGGACTTCGTATCTGGTGCGACATTTGCATTGGATGGCAAATTGGAAAAGGTTGGTAAGGACATTTTCATGTGCGTACCTGTAAACATTTCCATTGATTATTCTGATAATGAAAGTAACAAAGCTGAGCAAAACGAATACGCTTGGGAAAACAAATAATTTCTCTATAAACGGTGGTGACAACTATGTTAGGTAAAACCTTATGTATCGGCGTTGGCTCGATGGGTGGCGCTCTATTGCGCGGTGCATTACAGCATGGCGTGTTGAAAGCAAGTGATACACACATTCTCGTGCGTCGCGAAGAACAATGTAAGGCTCTAACTGAGGAGCTCGGTGTAGTAGGTTTTACTACATTGCCTAATGTAAACGAATACAATACTATTTTGTTGGCCGTAAAACCACAAGTGTTACCATCTGTATTAGAGACGTTAAAAGAAGTACCTTATGGGACTGTTATGATCTCCGTTGCAGCAGGTATCACCTTAGATACTCTAGATGCAGCGATTCCGCAAGCTAACTGGTTTAGAGCTATGCCAAATACACCGGCTTCTATCGGTGCAGGTATGACGGCTCTTGCAGGGGATGATGTACATACGGACCTTGGTCGTGATGTTCAAGCATTATTTGAGGCTGTTGGCGAGGTAGCGGTGGTAAGCGAAGCTGATTTAGATCGCTTAGGTGCACTATCTGGTGCGGGCCCTGGTTATATGTTCGTCATTCTTGATGCGTTAGCTGATGCGGGCGTTCGCATTGGATTGCCTCGTCACTTGGCAATCAAGGCAGCGGCTCAAACGATGTATGGTGCTGGTAAGATGGCTCTTGAAAGTGGCAATCATCCAGCAGTACTACGAGATCAAGTAACAAGTCCAGGTGGCACTACCATTGCCGGTATTGGTGCCATGGAAAAAGGTGGACTTCGCAGTGCTCTCCAAGACGGCGTAGTAGCATGTCTTGCTCGGTCGAATGAATTGGGGAAATAATTTTGGCAGATACTAGTAAATTAATACGATATTTTGAAGCCAGTGGCAGTGGTGAGGAAGCTCGCCGCATGCTAGACTTGGCTGAGCAGGTTGTAAAAGGCCGTCCTTATCGCGTGGCGGACTTTACGAGCCCTGCAGGTCTTGTCATTGCAGACGCAATCAAGGCTAACTACCCACAGCTTATCGTTAAGACAGACGGTGGCTATGAAGGGGCGGAACGTATCCGCATCGCCTTTGTAGATAGCGACTTTAACGGTACTGTGGATATGGGGATTCGCGCCCTTAAGGTAAATTGGGACCCACGGTTCCGATTACTTACTCATCGCGATGTACTGGGCTCCTTGATGGGCCTTGGCATTGATCGCTCTAAATTTGGGGACGTTATCGTTCAACAAGGGGGCGCTCAAATTTTGGTGGATGAAAGCGTAGCAGACTTCGTGATTCAAAACTTTACGAAAATTGCTATGGTTTCCGTATCTGTAGAGGCTATTGAGCTATCAGATATTGCACCAAAAGAAGAAAAAATTAAAGAAGTCCGCACTACAGTTGCTTCTTTGCGCTTAGATGCGGTGGCAAGTTCTGGTTTTAGCGTGTCTCGTACTAAATTGGTAAGCGCTATAAATGCAGGATTATTGCAAGTAAACTGGCAACCAGCTAAGGGTGCATCCCAAGAAGTTAAAGAAGGGGATGTAATCTCTATGCGTGGTCGTGGCCGAATGAAGGTAGAAGCCATTACAGGTACATCTCGTAAGGGGCGTATCGGCGTATATCTGAAACGATTCATGTAGGCAATTGAAAATCGGCTTGACCATCAAGCCGATTTTTTTGTATATAGTAGGACAGCCATGGTATCCATAACATTTCAACCTACAACTGAAGATACAATCCTATTCGTTGGCGGCGGGAAGGTCGCAGAGCGACGAATGCAGCTCTTTATTGATGAGCCATGCAACATTGTGGTGATTGCTCCCACTGTAACAGATAGGATTTGCCAATGGGCAAAGGATAATCGTATCACGTGGTACGACCGTGCTTTCACAATGGATGATGAACACCACATTATAACGAGCAGTTTGTTCTTTATCTGTACAGATAATAGCGAATTAAACGATACGTTATATGATATGGGGAAAAAACACCGCGTTTGGACTAATCGCAGTGACGCCCCTAGTGCATGCAGATTTACTGTACCTTCATCCCTTGAACTAGGCGATCTTCATATCGCTATTAGCGCTAATAACGTAGGACCTCGTATCAATCGCCTCGTAAAGCAAGATATGATGAATCGTTATGGTCAGTTGCAAAAGGCTATGCCTAGACTTAAAATATTTAGAGAAGAAGTAAAGTTACTACTTCCTACTCCAGAGGCTCGACAGAAATTTTGGCGAGACCATCTGACCGTAGAAACATTTGAAGCCATTCTCAAGGGAGAGTGGATGACTATAGAGGAGAAACTTGACCATGAAATTAGTGGTATTAGGTCTAAATCATAGAAGTGCCGCTGTAGAGGTGCGTGAACGTTTCTCGTTTGATAAGGACGAGGTCGCCTCAGCACTGAACCGCCTCTATGAATTTGACTGTGTAGCAGAATGCGTTATTTTGTCTACCTGTAATAGAACCGAAATTTACGCGGCCTTAGAAGGTGTAGAGTTTCCTAAAGAATATATGCTGGCAGTATTAAAGGATTTAAAAGGTGCCGATCACATCGATGAAGATGCATTCTTCTTCTATGAAGAACGAGATTGCATTGAACATCTATTCCGTGTGTCTGCAAGCCTCGATTCCCTTGTGTTGGGGGAAGGACAAATCTTGAGCCAATTAAAAGGGGCTTATATCCAAGCCTATAGTGCAGGCTGTACAGGTACGATTTTTAATATTTTATTCCAACGAGCCATTAGTGTTGGTAAAAAAGTACGTACCAATACTGGCATCGCGAATACGCCTGTATCCGTTAGTTACACCGCTGTTAACCTAGCTGAGGACAGCTTAGATAAACCTTTATCTGAAGCGACGGTACTCATCTTAGGGGCCGGTACCATGAGTGAGTTGACCGCAACGCACTTACAAGCAAAGGGTGTAAAAACGATTTTCGTATCTAATAGAACCTTTGCTAAGGCAGAGGTATTGGCTGAGCGTTTTAATGGTAAGGCTGTTAAGCTCGATAACTTTGTAGATTACGCTAAAGATGCGGACATCCTCATCACATCTACAGGGGCGCCACATTATATTATTACGGAACGAGAAGCAAAGAAAATTGCATCTCTTCGCAAGGGTGAGCCTATCGTTATGATTGATATTGCAGTACCTCGTGATATCGACCCTACTGTGGCAGATATGGATGGTATTTATTTATTCAATATTGATTCCCTTGAAAGCGTAGTAGAAGAAAATAAGGCACAACGCGAAGAAGAAGCTCGTCGTGCAGAGCCTATCATTCACGATGCCATTGAAGAATTATTAGATAAATTGAGCTATCTAACGGTGCGCCCTATGATGGCATTGCTCACGGAAAAAGCAGAGCGCATTCGCCGTCGTGAGTTACATCGTGCATTGGCGAAATTACCTGACATTTCAGATAAAGAGCGCCGTATTATGGACTCTATGAGTCGCATGATCATTCGCAAAATGTTGCGTGAACCGATGATTCACTTTAACGAAATCGCCGGTACAGAGGAAGAAGGTTTGTACTGGGATTTATTCAAAGATATGTTTAATCTTGAGAAAGAAGGCTAATGCCATGAGAGACCATATTCGAATCGGCACGCGAAAAAGTGCCCTTGCCCTATGGCAGGCTGAACATATTAGTGCAGAGTTACAACGTCTGTACCCAAACATTACAGTAGAGCTTGTTCACTTTAATACAAAGGGTGACCGTATCTTGGAAAAACCACTGGCTCAAGTTGGTGGCAAAGGTTTATTTACCGCTGAGCTAGAAGAGGCTATGCATAAAGGCGACATCGATATCGCCGTACATAGCTTGAAAGATATGCCTACAGAGTTGCCAGAAGGTCTTACGCTAGGTGCTATTTCAGCCCGTGAAGTTCCTTACGATGCGCTCGTAAGCCCTGTGTATAAAACATTAGATAAATTGCCTGAAGGTGCTTGCGTCGGTACGAGTAGCTTGCGCCGTCAAGCCCAATTATTACATGTGCGACCGGACCTTAAGGTGGAGGTTATCCGCGGCAATGTACAAACCCGCTTAAGCAAGATTGAAACAGAGAAGCTAGATGGTGTTATCTTGGCACAAGCTGGTCTTAAACGGTTGGGCTTAGATGATCAAATTACCCAAGTATTTAAAGCTGATGAAATGATTCCTGCCGTTGGTCAAGGTGCTCTTGCTATCGAGTGCCGCGCTGACGATACGGAAATGCTTGAAATGCTAGCTCCTATTAACGACGAAGCTACACGCTATGCCGTTGAAGGGGAACGCAGCTTCTTGCGTCAGTTAAATGGTGGTTGCCAAGTGCCGATGGGTGTACATGGTACTATTAATAAAGGTCAATTGATACTAAAGGCTATGATTGCCTCCCTCGACGGTAAAACTGTGTACGAAGGAGAAATTTCTGGCCCTGCTAAAAAAGCTGAAATTCTTGGTAAAAACCTTGCAAAAGCCTTATATGAAGAAGGTGGCAAACATATTGTGGATGCTCTCATAGAGGAAGGAATCATAAAATGACAGGTATGGTATATCTAATCGGTGCAGGCCCTGGCGATGTTAAACTTATTACTGTAAAAGGTCGCGAATGCATTGAAAAAGCAGATGTAATTGTATATGACTATTTAGCAGATGCTCATTTACTTGAATGGGCACGCCCAGATGCAGAATTGATTTACGCTGGTAAACAATGTAAAGATCACACAATGCACCAATGGGAAATTAATGAGCTTTTAGTACAAAAAGGTAAAGAAGGTAAAATCGTAGCTCGCTTAAAAGGCGGAGATCCACTCGTATTTGGCCGTGGTGGTGAAGAGGCTATGGCTCTTGGTGAAGCTGGCGTACCATTTGAGTTTGTACCTGGTGTAACATCTCCAATTGCAGCACCTGCTTATGCAGGTATTCCTGTAACACAACGCGCTATGGCTACATCCTTTGCAGTTGTAACAGGCCATGAAGATCCAACTAAAGCAGTATCTGGTATTCACTGGGAAGGCCTTGCTACAGCCGTTGATACACTTTGCTTTGTAATGGGCGTTGGCAACTTGCCTACTATTGCAGAAAAATTGATGGCTTATGGACGCCCAGCTTCTACACCAGTAGCGCTTGTTCGTTGGGGTACAAAAACGGTTCAAGAAGTTCTCGTATCTACCCTTGAACATGTAGTAGAAGACGTAGAAAAGGCACAACTAAAAGCGCCAGCTATCATCGTAGTAGGCGATGTAGTTAACCTTCGTGAAAAATTACAATGGTTCGATAATAAACCTTTATTCGGCAAAACTATTGTAGTTACACGCGCTCGCTCTCAAGCTAGTGCATTCCGCGAAAAATTAGCAGCTCAAGGTGCTAATGTAATAGAAGCGGCAGCGATTAAAACATCTCCATTGGAGTTGTTTGATGAAGATAAACGCATCATCAATAATACAAAACAATACCAATGCATCGTATTCACTTCTGGTGAAGGAGTTCGTTACTTCTTTAATGCTCTTTACAAAGAAGGCAAGGATACACGTGCATTAGGTAATTCTAAAGTAGCAGCTATCGGCTGTGCTACAGCTCGTGAACTTCAAAAATACGGCATCGTACCAGATATTATTCCTGTAGACTACAAAGCTGAATCTGCTGTAAAGGCTCTTGAAGAAGAGCTCAAAGCAGGGGACTCCGTATTGCTTATTCAACCAAAAGTAGCGCGCGACGTAATTCCACGCTCTTTGCGTCATCACGATATAGATGTAGATATTTTGCGTTTATATGAAACGACACAAGATACATCTCAACAAGAAGCATTAGTAAATGCATTAACTGCAGGTACTGTAGACTATATTACGTTTACAAGTTCCTCTACAGTAACCAATACAATTCAATTATTGGGCGATGATGCATTGAAACTATTAGGTAATACTAAGATTGCTTGCATCGGACCTATCACAGCTGCTACAGCTATGAGTGCAGGTCTTAAACCGGCTGTTATCAGCGATGTATATACAACTGATGGCTTGGTAAATGCTATTGTAAAGGACATTTAGGAGGATTACATGTACGATTTAACATACCGTCCTCGCCGCTTGCGTATCAATCCAGAAATGCGTGATTTGGTACGGGAAACGACACTCGACGTAACTGATTTAATTTATCCATTATTTATCGTTCCTGGTGAAGGTATCAAAAAAGAAATCGATACGTTGCCAGGCCAATACCACTTATCCGTTGATGAAGCTGTAAAAATGGCTCAAGAGGTATATGATCTTGGTATTCTTGGGGTAGAAATCTTCGGTATTCCTACATATAAGGACGAGCAAGGCTCCTCTGCATGGGATATGTCCCAACCTGTTCAACAAGCTATTAAAGCCATCCGTGCAGCGGTGCCAAATCTATTAGTGGTAGCTGATGTTTGCTTGTGCCAATACACAACAACAGGCCATTGTGGCATGATTGATGATCATGAAATCTTAAATGATGAAACATTGCCATTGCTTTGTAAAGTAGCGGTAAGCCAAGCAGAAGCAGGTGCCCATATGGTGGCTCCATCCGATATGATGGACGGCCGTGTAGGTGCTATCCGTGAAGCCCTTGATGCGGCAGGTTATACTAATGTATCTATTATGAGCTATGCTGCAAAATACGCATCCGCTTACTATGGTCCGTTCCGTGGTGCCGTTAACTCTGCTCCTAAATTTGGGGACCGCAAATCCTATCAAATGGACCCAGCTAATCGATTGGAAGCTTTCAGAGAAATTGAACTTGACATCGCTGAAGGTGCAGATATTATCATGATTAAACCAGCCTTGTCCTATTTGGATATCGTTCGTGAAACACGTGACCGCTATGAATTACCTGTAGCTGTATACAATGTGTCTGGCGAATATGCGATGGTTAAATCCGCTGCTGCAGCTGGTCTTATCGACGAAGAACGCCTCGTTATGGAAACAATGCTTTCTATGAAGCGCGCCGGTGCTAAAATCATCATTACGTACCATGCTATAGATATTGCTAAATGGTTACAAAAGTAAGGAGAAACCATGTTCCAACTCGGTAAATCTGAAAAGGCCTTTGAAGAGGCTAAACGTTATATGCCAGGCGGCGTAAACAGTCCTGTTCGTTCCTACCGCAGTGTAGGTTCTAACCCTCCGTTTATCAGCAGTGCTAGCGGCAGTCGTATTTATGATATCGATAATAACGAATACATCGACTATGTGTTGAGCTGGGGCCCTATGATTTTGGGCCATGCGAACCCTGAAGTTATCGCGAGCTTACAAGAGGCGATTCCTCGCGGCACGAGTTATGGTGCGCCTACACTACTAGAAACAGAATTGGCTAAAAAGGTACAAGCCTTCATGCCATCTATGGAGGTTATCCGCCTCGTTAACTCTGGTACAGAGGCTACTATGAGTGCGTTGCGCGTAGCTCGTGGCTATACTGGTCGCGATCGGATCGTGAAATTCGTTGGCTGTTACCATGGTCATAGCGATGCACTCTTGGTAAAAGCTGGCTCTGGCCTTGCTACCTTTGGTGTACCAGATAGCCCTGGTGTACCTCAAGGTGTAGCAGAAAATACAATTACTTTGCCGTACAATGACTCTGATGCGGTTCGCAAATTATTCGACGACATCGGCGATACTATTGCGGCGATTATCGTAGAACCTGTAGCAGGTAACATGGGCTGTGTGCCTCCAGAACCAGGCTTCCTGGAAACCTTGCGAGAAGTGACTAAGGCTCATGGCGCAGTATTGATCTTTGACGAAGTTATGTGTGGCTTCCGCGCTAGCAGTGGGGGTGCACAAAAACGTTACAATATTAAACCTGACCTTACATGCCTTGGTAAAATCGTTGGCGGTGGCATGCCACTTGCTGTATTCGGTGGCTCTCGTGAGATTATGAATCAAATTGCGCCAGCTGGTCCTATTTATCAAGCCGGTACATTGAGCGGTAACCCAATTGCCGTTACCTCTGGTCTTGCAACGCTTTCGATTTTGCAACGGGATCCAACTGTATTTAAACAAGTAGAAGATACGACAATTGCCCTTTGTGAAGGCTTTGAACGTTTGGCAGCACAATACAATGTGCCTGTTGTAGTGCAACGGGTAGGCTCCATGTTCACCATTTTCTTCACTGATAAACCAGTTAAGAACTTTGATGATGCAGCAGCGTGCAACGAAGAACAATTCAAAATGTTCTTCCATCATAACTTGAGCCATGGTATTTACTATGCACCAAGCCCTTATGAAAGTAACTTTGTATCTATCTGCCACAAGAGCAGTGAAATTGAACGGACATTAGCCGTTGCTGATGAAGCTTTCAAAAAAATCAGTGATACACTACTATAAAGATTAGTGATACACTACTATAAAAATCAGTGATACATTATTATAAAATATATAGTTTGTAGTTGTTTATGTATCGATGTAGGTGATGAACATGCAGTTTTATAAGAACTTAAAGCGTGCTCGCGTGCGCATGGGCAAAAGCCAAATCGAAGTAGCAAAGGCCGTAGGTATCAGTAATGCGGCGCTTTCAAATTACGAAACAGGGTATCGCGAACCAGATTTAGATACACTCTGTGCTCTGTCTCGCTATTATGGATTGACCTTGGATGAGCTGCTAGATGTAAATGGAGAACAACACGAGCCCATCTATGATCTCAGTCCTGTACTCAAAAATAAATACATCGCCTATAAAGGTGAAGTATTCGAGTTGAAAGACTCACAAAAACGTGCGCTCTTGCGCGAGCTAGATAATCTATTTACTAAATTTGAGAAATCAAAGGTAGAAGATAAAAGTAGCAAGCCAAAAACGTACAAACATGGGAACCCACATATCAATCGAGCTGGCCTAGCTAATAGCGCTGGTAGTCTGGCAGCACGACGAAATATAAAATAGTGCTATACTACATTGTATGTGAGTGGAACTGTTTATTTGAAGAACTTAATTAGAACAATTATAAAAGCACCATCTATCTTAATAGGAAACGATACATAAGTCGGACCTAGGTAGATGGTGCTTTTGTATTACTATACTGTAAATGCCTGTGCTAATGCTTTGGCATTTTTTTAGGCTAACTATAAAAATAAATAAAAGATAACAATGTTAAAATATCTGTTGGTGATATAAGTTGGTTTAATATATAATTGAAATATAGAAGTAGATTAAATATTAACCAATAGAAATAAAAGTGCGGTTTAGTTTAGAGGTTTCGTTATGAAAAAGGTTTGTGCTTTAATACTGCTCGGACTAGTAATTATTAGTGCTGTGATTTATCAGTATTATTATCACGATAGTTCACCAAATAATATAGTTATTATGGATGAGTCTCATGAGTTAGTGGATACTTCGATTGATGAATCGATTTCTAATCGTATTTTAGCAGTGTATCTTGATGATCCTTACTATTATTATTTAGGCTATGATGGAATAGGTCGGTATGATATTAAAAATCATAAACTAGATGTTTGGGAATTTACCGTTTATGGTGATGAAACCGAACAGCATAAATTATATCATCCAAGATCAAAGATGATCGTTAATAAGAAAAATAAGTTAGAAGATTTTTCCAAAATGGATTTAGATAACTTTGAAAAAATGTTAATGAATTCTGATCGTGGTGCAAAGTACTTTAATAAACGCTGGTATCACTCAGGCTATGAAGCAACGTTTCTAGATTTAGATAATCATCTTATTATTACGAATGATGTGCGAGGTGTAAAAGATACGGCTACAAAAATTCTGATATTTAATGTGAGTGGTTTTATTATCATCGATAAAGAAACAAATGATATTCAAGTATACTTTGATGAAAGTCTTGCTGGTAAAAAGGTTACAGACTCTTTAATTGCTATGTTGAAATATACTTATGGAGATCATCTAGTTTTGTTAAATAGCTTAGATGAAATTGGCGAAGAAGAACGAACTATTTTATTACAATTACGAGATAACTATGTTAGTAAAAATTAGAAATACGCTATATTTATTTTGATAATGTTATGTAGTATTTCTGTGTACTTTAACAAGTTGATTTGATGGGGTTATTAGTTTTGAAAAAGATATCCTATTACTATAACATGATTCCTTTATCTTTTAAGATGATTTTGGGATTTGCACTTATATGTATGATTATTATCTCTTTGATGACCGTAGCTGCTATTATTAATAGACCAAAACAAATTCAACAACTAGAAGCATATGAGCAAAAGCTAACAAGTATATCTGCACATAAAGTTAGCGAAGATCATTATGCTACAGGTAGAAATGGGCAGGTTTATAATTTTAAGATTACATATGAAAGTATTACTTTAGAAGAAGTGAAGAATATACTTTCAGAAGAAAAGATAAACTGGCGTGAAGTAAATAAGAGTCAACTTATAGGATACGATGTAGATGATAATATTGGGGTTGATATTACTCATGATATTAATACAAAGGCTATCATCGTTAAATTAGAAAAAGACAGGTGAACTTAATATTATATTTAGTATGTATCATTTTAACTATAAGGAGATTCAGTGTATAAATGGAGTTTTTCGATTCTTTACTAAATTTATATAATACTAATTATGAGGTTAAAGATACAATTCAGTCTATAGGTCTTACTATTGCATTTCTTTGTATCCCTGAGTTGATTGGCAATCATGATAGCATAGAATCTTTTACTCCGGCTAAGCCTATAGTGAGACGTGTAGTAAGGATTATTTTAAGTATCCTCTTGGTTTTTGCTATATTTACTTTGTTGGGGTTACTGATGGATAATGGACTGTTATAATTCACTAAGTAAAACGGGTTAATGATGAACGTATAGATTTTAAGTTAGAATAAATTAGTGGACAGAGGTATAAATATGATCTATTTTAAAAATAAAAAAAGTTTAGATACATTTTTAATGGTCTTTATATTGGGCGCTGTTAAGGCATATAGACGAAATTATATTGATTTGACCATTCTAGAATATTACATATTTAGTATGTTAATTCGATTAATGTGCAGAAAAGCACATCTGTCCAATAAATTGTTAAATATTATTGGAGATGGGATGAGTTTAGAGGATGTTGATGAGTGGATGGCTCGTAGGATTCCTATACCACCATTAAATGATACGTTAGATGATATTGAATGCAGTAGTTGGATTGCTTTAATAGAACGGGAGTTAGAGGGTAATACTTTATCTGAAGCGTTAAAGATTTCTACACATGATGAAGAGAAGCTCGGTATCTATTTCTTTACCGATTATGTAGAGGATATATTTTGGGCGTTGTTTTTGTTAGGATTATATGAAGTCTTACAAAAACCTGAATTTATTTCTGAATCAATCTTAAGTTGTATTAAACAGACCTATTTGTCTGAAATATATACGTTTGAACGTATTCAGAATGAAGATCTTCAAGCATGTATTTCCAATTTACAAGAGATAGTTGATACTAATATATCCGGGCAATTAAGTAAAGAATTAATTACTATGAAAGCAAAATTAGCATCATTACAGGTATTATTACCATTTTATGATGTGAGTTTTGATAAGTTAAAAACAGACATTGATTTAAAAGCTACTAGAGGGATGTTCTGGCAAATTAAAGTTTCAGGGAAGTTTATAGACTTGGGATTATAGATTCTAAAAGATTATTGAGTTGGTTCTATACTTATGATTACTTTTAATTTTGGGATTAACCTTTATTAACTTCTATCCTTAAATAATATTTAGTGTTAAATGTTATAAGCTTATTTTAATGACATCTATACCTTTCATAAGGGACTGGTATAGGTGTCATTTTTATATTACAAATTAATAAAAATCAGTATTGATTAAAATCTAAGTATTTCTATTAAAATCACCAGAATTTTACGATTTTATGAGTGTTTTATGATAAAATAAAAGGTATGAATACTTCAACAACTAGGTCTATTACCTATAATGGCGACAGAATTGAATATGAGTTAACTATCAAGCGTGTGAAGAATATGAACATGCGCATTACAAAGGATGGGGTGATCCATGTATCGGCGAATGCCTATGTGCCGGATTATAGGGTGGACAAGTTTGTTATCGAGAATATGCCCTTCATTGAGCGGGCTCGTTACAAGATTGATGCATTGAATGCCAAGCGTGTCGATGCGTTGCAGTATGTGAATGGTGAAAGCTTATCAATCCTCGGCATTCCCGTTACGTTACGCCTAGTTGAGCAGGACGGAAAGCCTCATATTGGCTTTGACGGAAAGGCGATTCTTACTATGGTGGTACCTTGTGGTACGACCTTTGAGGCTAAGCATAAATTAATGCAAAGTTATTGGCGTAATTTAGGGGAGAAGGTCTTTGTCCATTGGGCAAAGGTCGTGTATCAACGCTACCATAAGCAAGGTATTGATGTACCTATGCCAACCATAAAACAGCAGCGTATGAAGAGCCGTTGGGGTTCTTGTACGCCAGCAAAGCAGCTCATCAAAATGAACACCCGCTTATTAGAGGGACCACAGGCGTATATTGAGTACGTTATGGTTCATGAGTTTGCTCATTTTAAATATTTAGACCATTCCAAGAACTTTCACAATCTAGTGGCACTGTTTTTGCCAGATTGGAAGGCTCGTAAGAAGTCATTGAACGTATATTTTGCTCATCGCCCTTAAAGGAGGTGTACCATGCAGCCATTTGTACATTTACATAGTCATACAGAGTTTAGTTTGCTGGACGGTATCAGTCGTTTGCCTGACATGGTACGTCGTGCGAAGGAGTTAAATCAGCCAGCCCTTGCCATTACAGACCACGGCAATATGTACGCAGCCATTTATTTTTATAAGGAATGTGTGGCCCAAGGCGTTAAACCGATTATTGGATGTGAAGTATATGTCACAGAAGGTAGCCGTCTTGATAAGCAGGAAGGTCGCAGCCGTGAACGATTAAAACATCTTATTCTATTAGCGGAGACCATGGAAGGGTATCGAAATCTAGTAAAAATCGTGTCGAAAGCCTCTACTGAAGGGTTTAATTATAAGCCTCGTGCAGACCGCGATTTATTGCGCCAATACAGCAAGGGCATTATTGCCCTCAGTGCTTGTATTCAAGGGGAGATTCCTCAGTATATTTTGCAAGATAATATGGAAGGCGCGAAGCGTTCTATCGAATGGTATATCGAGACGTACGGGAAGGATAGTTTCTTCTTAGAAATTCAAAACCATGGTTTACCAGAGGAGGCAAAGGCTCAAGAGGAGCTCATTAAGCTCAGCAAGGAATATGGTCTTGGCATCGTAGCATCTAATGACTTCCACTATGTCTTAAAAGAGGACGCAGATGCGCAAGATATTAAGGTATGTATTTCTACAGGCCGTCGCCGTGCTGAGGTGGACCGCTTAAAATTTCCGAATGATGAGTTCTATCTAAAATCTGGGGATGAGATGGCAGAGCTATTTGGACATATTCCTGGGGCCATGGAAAACACGTTAAAAATTGCAGACCGCTGTAATGTAGAGTTTAATTTCGATGAACATCATTTGCCGCACTTTGATGTGCCAGAAGGGGAAACGTCTAAGACCTATTTGCGTAAGGTTTGTGAACGGGAAATTCCACGTCTCTATGGTGAGACCTCTGAAGAGTTACAAAAACGTCTCGACTATGAACTAGATGTTATTGGCACCATGGGTTTTGAAGATTACTTCCTCATCGTATGGGACTATGTACGGTATGCCCGTGAACATGATATTTTAGTAGGTCCTGGTCGTGGTTCGGCGGCAGGTTCTGTAGTTGCCTATCTACTTGGTATTACAGGTCTTGATCCATTAAAATATGATTTGCTCTTTGAACGGTTCTTAAATCCAGAGCGGGTAAGCATGCCCGATATTGATATTGACTTCTGCTATGAAAAGCGTGGCCAAGCTATCGAATATGTAACGCGAAAATACGGACAGGAGCGTGTATCCCAGATTATTACCTTTGGTACTGAGGCTGCGCGTGCCGTAATTCGTGACGTAGGTCGTGTGCTAGACTTACCACTGGCGGAAGTGAACCGTATTGCTAAGATGATTCCCAATGAACTTGGGATTACCTTAGATAAGGCTCTGCAAGGCAAAGAATTAAAGGCTTTGTACGAAGCTGATCCAAATGTTAAAGAGTTATTTGATTTTGGTAAAAAACTAGAAGGCATAGCGCGAAATTCGTCCACTCATGCAGCGGGCGTCGTAATTTCCGCGAATCCTTTAGATGACCACGTACCAGTACAAAATGCCAATGATGATGGCTTTGTAACACAGTACGATAAGGATAACATCGAGGAATTAGGCCTCTTAAAGATGGACTTCTTGGGCCTCCGTACCTTGACGGTTATGGGGGATGCTTTAAAGCTCATCAAGGCGAACCGTGGTATTGATCTCGATTTAGATGCAATACCGCTCGATGATAAAGCGGCTTGTGATATCCTCACAAAAGGAGACACCTCTGGTGTATTCCAGCTTGAATCGGAAGGTATTACAAAGCTCGTTATGGACCTTAAGCCTGAACATTTTGAAGACTTAATTCCATTGGTTGCCTTGTATCGTCCAGGCCCATTGGGCTCTGGCATGGTAGCGGACTTTATCGACCGCCGTCATGGTAAAAAAGAGGTTACCTATTTACATCCTATCTTGGAACCAATACTAAAAGATACCTTTGGGGTAATCTTGTACCAAGAACAGGTTATGCAAATTGCATCCGCCATGGGCGGCTTCTCCCTTGGTCAAGCGGACTTGATGCGCCGCGCCATGGGTAAGAAAAAGGAATCTGTGCTAAAGGCGCAGCGCGAGTCCTTTATTCAAGGTTCCATAAATAATGGTATAGAAGAGTCCATTGCAAATGAAGTATTTGACTTGCTCGTATACTTTGCAGGCTATGGCTTTAATAAATCACATAGTGCGGCTTATGCATACATTGCGTACCAAACGGCGTATCTGAAAGCCCACTATTTCCCTGAGTTCATGGCTGCAACCATGACTAGCTTTATGCAAAACATGCAGAAATTGACGTACTATATCAATGCCTGCAAGAAGCATAATGTTAAGGTACTCGGTCCAGATATTAACTATTCTGAACGCAGCTTTGCCGTGCAAGGTGATGCCATTCGCTTCGGCCTTGGGGGTATCAAAAACGTAGGGGATAATGCCATTGATCGTTTGATTCGCGAGCGTAATGAACACGGCCTCTATACAGATATCGTAGATTTCTGTAAACGCGTGGACAATAAAGTTGTTAATAAACGACTTCTTGAAAGTCTCATTCGATGTGGCGCCATGGATGGTTTCAAGGAAAACCGAAACCAATTATTGCACATGTATGAAAGTGCACAAGCCGTTGGTGCTAAAGAGCAAAAGAATGCCGCTATGGGTACTATGAGTCTCTTTGGCGATATAGAGGAGTCCGTTGACTTCATCCCTGTACCGAATGTGGAGGATTTATCGGAAGATGATAAATTAAAGGATGAAAAGGAATATACAGGCTTTTACATTACAGGCCATCCATTGCAAGGCTATGCGAAGGAGCTAGAGGGCCTATTTGAACTGGGGGCTCTCGTAGAAAATCCAGAGCAATACGATGGTCAAACCATAACCTTTGGCGGTTTGATTGAAAATAAGACGGACCGCATGACGAGACGGAATGAGGTTATGTCCATTCTTCGAATCGAAGATTATTCTGGTGCGGCTAACGTAGTGGCATTCCCTAAGGTCTTTAGTCAAAGTCAACAGTTCCTTGCGATCGATATGATCGTTAAGGTAAAAGGCCGCGTTGATGCGGATGAAAAGGGTGTGCAAATTATTGCAGACCGCATTATGCCGTTAAAGGTAAACTATAGTCAGGCTAAGCATGTGGCCATTCATATTTATAGCCAATATGACACGCCAGAAAATAGTGAAGCCTTAAAACGGCTGTTAACAAACACCGCAGGCTCTGTGCCAACATCACTATATTTGCACCGTCAACGGAAGCGCATTAACTTGCCACCGAACATGTGCTTTGATCCTAGTGATGCATCTATCAAGGCTATTGAAGCTATCTTAGGTGATGGATCCGTAGAGGTGCAATAATAAATAGCTTTCACCAACATTACTACAATAAGAAGTGAAAGATTCAATATAGAAATTGCTTTCATAGGAGGAAAGATGAAACGTACAAAAATCGTATGTACTGTAGGTCCGGGAACGGATAAATTTGGTATTTTAGAAGATATGATGCGAGCGGGCATGAACGTGGCTCGTTTTAATTTCTCTCACGGATCTCATGAAGAGCAAGCCGAGCGCATGCAAATGGTGCGCGATGCGGCGATGATCGTCAATAAACCAATCGCATTATTGCTCGATACGAAAGGTCCTGAGGTTCGTCTTGGCCTATTTAAAGAGGGCAAGGTATTCCTTGAGGCAGGTCAACAATTTACGTTGACTACCGATGATGTGGAAGGCACAAAAGAGCTTAGCTCCGTGAACCACAAAGGTCTTGTTGGCGACGTGTCCGTTGGGAATAAAATCCTCTTGGCTGATGGTCTTGTAACACTTAACATCGATGCCATCGAAGGGAATAACATCATTACTACCGTTCAAAACAGTGGTGAAATCGGTAACCGTAAACGCGTGGCTGTGCCAGGTGTAGCGCTTAGCTTGCCTCCTGTATCTGAACAGGACGAAGCGGACTTGCGCTTTGGCTGTCAACAAGGTGTAGACTTTGTAGCCGCATCCTTTATGCAACGCGGTAAAGATATCGTAGCCATCCGTCGTATTCTTGAGTCTGAACAAAAGGATATTAAGATTATCGCAAAAATTGAAAATGCCGAAGGCGTTAAAAATATTGATGAAATCTTGGAAGTAGCAGACGGACTTATGGTTGCGCGTGGTGACCTTGGTGTAGAAATTCCTGCAGAAGAGGTACCGGTTCTACAAAAGATGATGATCGAAAAATGTAACAACTTGGGTAAACCAGTTATTACGGCTACACAAATGCTTGAATCTATGATTCAAAATCCACGTCCTACACGTGCGGAAGCAAGTGACGTAGCTAATGCTATTTTGGACGGCACAGATGCCATCATGTTATCTGGTGAAACGGCAAACGGCGCATACCCTGTAGAGGCAGTTACAACTATGACTCGTATTGCAGAGGTAACAGAAAAAGCCTCTATTTACGACAGCAAAAGCCGTGCTCGTCAAGATGACGACATGACTACTACAAGTGCTGTATGTTTAGCGAGTGTGCGCATTGCTCAAAACCTTGGGGCTGCAGCTATTTTGACGTGTACTGAATCTGGACATACTGCACTTAGCGTGGCACGACACCGCCCAGATTGCAAAATTATTGCCGTTACACCTCATGAGGAAACAATTCGTCGCATGCAATTGTGCTGGGGCGTAGAGGCTATCAAAGGCCATGAAATCATCAACTCTGATGAAATGGTAAAACAAGCCATTACAGGTGCTCTTGGCACTGGTGCCATCGAGTCTGGTGATCTCGTAGTTGTTACAGCAGGTGTGCCATCTGGTGCAACAGGTACTACAAATATGATTCGCGTTCACATCGCGGGCCAAGTACTCTTGTCTGGTAATGGTATTTTACGTAAATCCGTAACAGGTAATGTTTTCATTGCGGCTAATCATAAGGGCAATTATGAAAGCTTCAAAGATGGCGACATCCTTGTGGTGGGCACAATGGAGCCTGAATTGATGTCTGTTGCAAAAAGAGCAGGCGGTATTATCGCTGTAGAGGATGGTTATACCTCTGACAGTGCTATTGCTGGCATTACCTATGGCATTCCTGTAATCTTAGGCGCTAAAAACGCTCATGACGTACTCCTTGAAGGTCAAGAGGTAACAATCGACGGAGAACGTGGTAAGGTGTTTGCTGGCATTGCTAATGCTCGATAGTTAGGGATAATAATTTTATAATATAGGGACTGCCTAATCTCGTGACGGGAGTAAGTGACGAAATATAGGCTGGTCAAAATATGAATGCTTAATACAAGGAGTGAGACTATGAATCCATATAATGTAACAGGACCTAGTAATTCTCAAGTTGCTCAGGTTGAAAGTATTGTATCCCAACGTATGAAGGGATCCTTCTTGTGGATGGTTGTAGGTTTACTTACGACTATCGGTGTTGGAGTGGCTGCGTTGGCAAATCCAAACTGGCTACGCTTTGCATACGAAAACTTTAATATTATTCTATTAGTTGAACTAGGCGTAGTATTCCTATTTAGTGCTCGTGCGTATACGGCCAATGTTATGACTTTAAAAGGCATGTTCTTCCTCTATAGTGCATTGAATGGCCTTACATTGACCTTAATATCGTTGCGATATAATGTATTTGAAGTAGTTATTCCCGCGTTAATCGGCACGTTAGCGTTCTTCATTGGCTTTGCCGTGGTAGGGGCTACTACGAAACGTAATTTGTCATCCCTAACACCATATGTAATGGCTGCCTTACTTGGTATGATCATCGTATCTTTTGTGATGATAGGGGCTCGTTATTTTAACTGGGCTGTACTTAGTGGCTTTAGTGACACTGTTAGCTTAGTTCTAGGTTATGTAGGGGTTGTAGTATTCTCCATCTTTACAGCTATCGATGTGAACCGCATTAAAAATAATGTGACACAAGTAGCTCTTATGGAGGATGAAACAATTCTAGACCGCATTGAAATCACAGGTGCTTTGAGCCTATATTTAGATTTCATTAACTTATTCTTATCCTTATTGCGCATCTTTGGTAATAAGCGATAAAAGGAGATTGTATGGATAATAGAGAATGGCAAACCTTTGTAACCGTTGTGGATGAAGGGAATATTACAAGGGCTGCAGAAAAATTATTTTTATCACAACCGGCTTTAAGCTATCGGTTGCGCCATATGGAAAAAGCCTTAGGCCATTCTCTGTTGTTGCGAACTGCTGAAGGGATTGCTCTTACGGCACAAGGCGAAATTTTTTATGACTACTGTAAAAGAATGATGCAAGATCAAGAGGCCTTAGAAAATGCTATGAATTCCGCTTCTGGTAAGATTCAAGGGACCTTAAAAATCGCATCATCCATCAATTTTGCAGACTATGAACTACCAGCTTTACTGAAATCATTTCGAGAGCAATATCCGGATGTGCATATTCAAGTTAAGACTGCTTTCAGCCATCAAGTAGTAAAAATGTTTAATTCTGGTGACTGTATGGTTGCCTTTTCTCGTGGTGGCTATGAAGTATCTGGTAAATCTGAATTACTATTGGAGGAACCGTATTGTTTGGTTTATAAAGAATTAGTACCACCTGAGTCGTTAGAGAAGGTACCATTCATTAAATATCAAACAGATGCGTCTGTAGCAAACATTATTGAAACGTGGTGTGCTGAGCATTTTGAAGAACCACCGAGTGTTGCGATGGATGTAAATTCTATGAGTACGTGTCGTCACTTTGTACGCGCCGGCCTTGGATGGTCTATTTTGACCTATATGGGCCTTGGATCTTGTAAGGATAGAGATATATATGTAAGTCCATTGCGTAGCAAAGATGGGACCTATATCACTCGTGATACAAATATGGTATATACAAAGGATACGGAAAATCTTGTTGTAGTTAAAACATTCATTGAATATGTTCGCGATTACTATAAAAAACATACTGTTGTAGATAATAGTATTTTTAGAGAATATAAAGGATAGATTATACAAATTGAGTCTATATAAGGCTTTATAACTGTCTATCCATGCTATTTCAGTATTAGACTTTTTCGATATAATCAGTCATAATAAAGGTGTCTCGAAAGAGCAAGGCAGTAACCATGTAAGTGCATGTATACCCCCTTTGGGGACGTATACATGCATTTTTTTCATTTTGGGCTGCAATTCTATGCTTAAAATGCATAAAAAGTATGAATAGTAGATATAAAAGTTTTTATAACCCCTATAAAGGTAATCTATTATTCATAATTCTTTTAAGCATATATAATGAGTGTAGACTTAATCAATGTAACTGACGTCGCGAGCAGTTAGGTTGTTAAAGACTAGATGATTTTATGTATGCCTAAGTTAGTTAAGAAAGGTAAAGACACACATGAAAGACAAATTATGGCGCGTTGCCGTTATGGCTGCCATCGTCGCAATCGCATGGTTTGGTGGCACACCAGAAGGCCTCAAACCACAAGTATGGCAATTATTTGGCATTTATTTAGCAACTATCGTGGGCTTGGTATTAAAACCATTCCCAGTTCCTATTACGGTATTATTAGGTGTTGCTACATCTTCTATTTTATTGAGCAACACAAAAGATGTATTAGCTGGTTACAGCAATACAGCATTATGGTTGATCTTCGCAGCCTTCGCATTATCCGTTGCGTTTGGTAAAACTGGCCTTGGTCACCGTATCGCTTACCACTTAGTTCGATTGTTTGGTAGCACAACACTTCGTCTTGGTTATGTAACTGCATTCCTTGACTTAATCTTGTCTCCAGCAACTCCATCCAACACAGCACGTGCAGCAGGTATTGTTTATCCAATCAACTTATCTATCGCTGAAGCGGTTGGTTCATATCCTGGTGAAACTGCTAAAAAAGCAGGTGCTTACCTCTTACAGAATGGTTACTTTGCAACAAAGGTAACATCTTTCCTATTCGCTACAGCAATGGCACCAAATTACTTAGCACTTGATTTCATTACTAAATTAACAGGTGTATCCTTGAATTGGGCACAATGGGCTGCAGCTATGTTTGTACCTGGTTTTATCATGTTAATGCTAATACCACTTATTGGTTATATGTATGAGCGTCCATCTGTAAAAGATATTGACAATAAGAAAATTGCGGCGGATGGTTTAGCTGAATTAGGACCTATGAAAGCGTCCGAAAAAGGCCTTATCGTTATCGCACTTCTTGCAATCACTGGTTGGATTCTACCAACATTTGATATTAAAATCGATGCTACCGCAGTAGCTATCGTAGCCATGATTGCTACATTTGTATGTGGCATTATTTCTTGGGATGATTTGCTTAAAACAAAAGCTGCTTGGAACACATTGATTTGGTTCGGCGGTATCTTGGGCTTATCCTCCGCATTGACTAAAGGTAAATTCTTCGAATGGTTGGCTAAATACTTAGAAGCTCATATGAACTTTGGTTTAGATCCATTCATGATGCTTATCCTTATCTCTATTATTTCCGTTGTAGTTCGCTATTTCTTCGCATCTGGTACTGCATACATCTCTGCAATGCTTCCAGTATTCTTGATTGTAGGTATTAACGCAGGCATCGATCCTACATTACTTGCGTTCATCATGATTGGTACAAATGCGTATGGTGGTTCCGTAACTCACTACGGTGCAGCTCCTGGTCCAATCATCTTCTCCGCTGGTTACAACAATGTAAAAGACTGGTGGACAGTTGGTCTCATCTCCGCCGTTGTATGTTTAGTATTGAACTACGTAATTGGTATCCCTTGGTGGAAAATTACTGGTTTCATGTAATATGAAACTTTCACTATGGAGTGTTAGAATTTAATTGTTAGTATTCAATGTCTGTATATGGCTCTCGCGACGAGCCTGTACAGACTTGGGTTTTATAAATGTTTCACAAGGAAAGGATGCAACATGGCACAATTAGTAAAAGCTGCACAAGCTGGCTTCGACGAAAAAAATGATGCATTAGTAACGGTTGAACCGATTGCTAGCGGTATCGAAATTGAATTAACATCCAAAGTTATCCGCCAATACGGCGACCAAATTAAATCCGTTATCTTAAACACAGTAAAAGAAGCTGGTTTTGATGGCGTAAAAGTAATTGTACAAGACAAAAATGCTTGGGATTACACAATTAAAGCTCGCGTATTAGGCGCATTGGAAAGGGGGAGCAAAGCATAATGGCTAACGATAAAACATTCCCAGAAGTTAAAACAAATCCATTAACAGAGGCTGCTAAAAAACGCTTGTCTCGTTCCATGATGTTCGTACCTGGTAATACACCTAAAATGATTAACAGTGCTGACATTCACGGTGCTGACTCCATCATGATCGACATCGAAGATTCCGTGCCTATTACAGAAAAAGATACAGCTCGTCTTTTAACTGCAGAAGCATTGAAATCCCGTAAATTCCGTGCAGAAACAGTTGTACGTATCAACCATCCTACACAAACTCCTTATGGCTATGACGATCTTGATGTAATCGTTCCAGCTAAACCTGATATGATTCGTTTACCTAAAACTGAAGATGTTTCTGAAGTTGAAATCGTAGCAAAGAAAATTGAAGAAGTAGAAAAAGCTAACGGTTGGCCAGAAGGTACAATCAACATTATCGTAGCTATCGAATCCGTTCGTGGCTTGTACAATGTTCGCGAAATCTGTCACGGCCCTCGCGTAGTAGCTATCGCTCTTGGCGCTGAAGACTACCGTGCTGACCTTCGTACAGGTAAACATAAACCAGCTGTTGAATTGTTGTTCGCTCGTCAAACAATCCTTCATGCAGCACGCGAAGCAGGTATCCGCGTAATCGATACTGTATTCTCTGACGTGAAAGACCCACAAGGTTTCCGCGAAGAAGTTGAATTCATTAAAGCTTTGGGTTACGATGGCAAATCTTGTATCCACCCAAGCCAAATCAAAATTATCCACGAAGTATTCACTCCTGACGAAAAAGAAATCGCTCATTCTGTTAAAGTATTGAACAGCTATGCAGATGCATTACGCAACAATAAAGGCGTAATCTCCGTAGATGGTAAAATGATCGATGGTCCTATCGTAGTTCGTGCACAACGCGTAGTTGATAAAGCACGTGCAGCAGGCATTAAAGTTGAATTAGAGGAAGGAGCAGAATACGATGTTAAATAAAGTAGGTCGCGATATCCCAACAAATATTCCAGCACTAGAAGGTCGCGAAGTATATCAAGGTGAATTCGCAATTGAACCTAAAGCTCATCGCGCAGGTAAACCTGTACACATGAGCCGTGTTGGTACAAATAAAGTACTTGCTTCTATCGATGAAGCAATCGAAAAAGCTGGCGTAAAAGATGGTATGACATTGTCCTTCCATCATCACTTGCGCAATGGCGACTATGTAATGAAAATGGTTATGGAACGCGTTCAAGCAAAAGGCATTAAAGACATTACAATCGCGTCTTCTTCCTTGTCCCCATGCCATGAATTCTTGGTAGAAATGATTCAAGATGGTACTGTAACAGCTATCGAAACATCTGGCTTGCGCGATCGTCTTGGTAAATTCTTAACTCAAAACCCAGGCGTATTAAAACGCCCTGTAGTAATTCGTTCCCACGGTGGCCGTGCTCGTGCTATCGAATCTGGCGAAGTTCATATCGACGTGGCTTTCATGGCTGCTCCTACAGCTGACCCACGTGGTAATGCTACTGGTCGTATGGGTAAATCCGCATGCGGTGCGCTTGGTTATGCTAAAGTTGACTCCCACTATGCAGATACAACTGTTATTATCACAGATAACTTGGTTGACTATGTACACAACTATGCAATCCCTCAAACTGACGTAGATTATGTTGTTGAGGTTGAAAGCATTGGTGATCCAGAAGGTATCGCTTCTGGTGCGGTAGGTTTCACTAAAAACCCTATCCAAATTAAAATTGCTGAATTAGCTGGTGAATTCCTTGACCAAGCTGGCATCATTAAAGATGGTTTCGTATTCCAATTGGGTGCTGGTGGTGCTCCATTAACTGTAGCAAAATTCATCGCTGAAAAGCTTCGCAAACGCGGTGAAGTAGGTGGCTTCGCTATCGGTGGTGCTACTGGTATCTTGACTGGTATGCTTGAAGAAGGTTTGATTCGTGCTATTTACGATACTCAAACATTCGATACAACTGCAGCAGCATCTTTAGATAAAAACCCTGCACACATCGAAATGTCTGCTTCCATGTACGCTAACCCATGGACAGACTGCACTACAAACTACTTAGACGTAGTATTCCTTGGTGCTACTGAAATCGATCTTGATTTCAACGTAAACGTAATGACTGACTCCAACGGTGTATTGATGGGCGCTTCTGGCGGTCACTCCGATACAGCAGCAGGTGCTAAATGCACAGTTATTACTTGCCCATTGATCCGTGGCCGATTGCCAATGATCCGTGACAAAGTAGCAACTGTAATTACACCAGGCTCCTCTGTTGACGTTCTCGTTACTGAATACGGTATCGCAATCAACCCAGCTCGTACTGATTTGATTGAACGCTTCAAAGATAGCAACTTGCCTATCTTCACAATTGAAGAATTACAACAATTAGCATTTGACTTAGTAGGTAAACCACAAGATATCCCTGTATCTGATAAAGACGAAGATATCATTGCAATCGTAGAATATCGCGATGGCTCTATCATCGACGTGGTTCGTAAACCTCTATAATTGATTGGTAATCGGCGCATATCACTATAACTATAGTGATGTCACTATCGCTTTACCAGTCCTCACTGATTAGTGACTATAAAGACCCTCTCCATAGTTCTCGGACTTATGGAGAGGGTCTTTTGGTATTTTAATAATACTTTAGTGCTCACTTTTAAAATATTCATAATATTTAATGTGGTAAAAATGGTACATAGATATAGTTATACTTTTACCATAGCAAGATTGGGGAGCTTTAGGAGGTAGTTTCTATGTATCGATGTATTGCTAATTTAGAGATTGACCTAGATGGATTACGTGAGTTTTATAGTGAAGTAGATGAATATGAAACATTAAATATGTACCAAATAATATCAGCATGGTTACAGGATGATTTAGATGGACCTAATCCAGAAAAGACCGTATTTGGTGTATCAGAGTATGCCTTAGACTGGATGTCTGTGTTACCTGGAGATATTTCTTATCGAAACCTATTTGATATGGAAAGCTGTAAACGAGGCAATTGTTTTGAAAGTATTGATTATTTATATAGTGTGTTGTATTATATCTTTGAAGATGATAATCCTATTGATGACGGGCAAACTATTGCAGGCTTAGAAAATGGAGATATGAATCCAGATATTAAATGGAAGGTTCAATATGAGGACTCTTTAATTCAACGTGTTCGAACTGTTATAGATATTAATATGGGAGAATACGCATCTGGTACTCGTTAGTTATTAATCGATGAAAGGTGTGAGCATTATGAGTGATCAACGTGTTTTTGACATGGAACTTGTGAAAGTTGAAAGTCTAGAGAAAGCTGTTAGGACACCATTTTATGAAACTGATTCCACAGGTGGTTCAGTATGGGTTATTAAACCTGGGCAAACCTTACCAAAGCATTACCATCATAACTCTGATGATATATGGGTTATATTGCAAGGTAAGGGGGTATTTTATCCAACGCCTGATACAGAGGTGCCTTTTACAAAGGGACAAGTTATAGTATCTAAAAAGGGTGAATGTCATGGCGCAAAAAATACTGGGACAGAAGATGTTATCTTTGTAAGTATCGTTGCTCCTATGCCTGCTGATTATGATCCTGTTAGTACAAATTAATATGAAAGCACTTTATAGTATTTTCTTATCTTGTGATAGAGATATATTTATACTATAAAGTGCTTTTTGTTTTATACAGTCATTCCTAGCAAATATCCTTTTTCTATTTTTAAAGGCTATTATTTTGGTGTTACTATTCCTATTTGTTATTTCTATATTCTATATAATTCCATTGACAGAGGACTTTTGTTTTCTTAAGATAGTAAGGTATGTAATATCTTAAGTAGTAGAAAGGAATTATATGAACTCATCTACACCAGAGCCTCAAAGTGGGGCCATCGATTTCAAAGACTTTACAAAGCGGCGTATGCTACACGTAGTCTTACCTTTATTTATTGTTTCCATCATTGCCTTCTTAGACCGTGTTAATATTGCCTATGCAGGCTTGACCATGAAAGAGAATTTACCATGGTTAACGCCAGAGGTATTCGGTATGGGGGCCGGTATTTTCTTTATTGGCTACGTTTTATTTGAAGTGCCAGCATCCTTAATAGCTGCTCGCTGTAACGCTATGCATTGGGTGGCTCGTATCATGTTTAGTTGGGGTCTCGTATGTATTCTTATGACGACGATGACTACAGAGTTGGAGTTTTATATTTATCGATTCTTACTCGGTCTATGTGAAGCCTCTTTATATCCTGTAATTTATTCGTTACTGATACCGAATTGGTTCTTGCCAAAGGAACGTGCGAAAGCGATCTCCTTGATGTTAACATCTTTATTGTTCTCTAACATCATTGGTGGTCCATTGGCAGGTATCTTGCTAGATACAACATTCTTTGGTTTGCATGGTTGGCGCACACTCTTTATCGTTGAAGCCATTCCTGCTGTAATTTTTGCGTTCATTTTCGCATTCTGGATGAAAGAACGTCCAGATCATGCATCTTGGGTAACTGATGCAGAAAAAGCGTATATCAAGGCTGAACTTGAAAAAGAAGAGCAACAAAAGCAAGCTGTAAAGAAATATACCACATGGCAAGCTTTAAAAGATCCAAAAGTATTACGTTTAGCGTTAATTTACTTCTTATGGGTTATTGGCTTCTGGGGCTTTAGCTTCTGGATGCCTCAAGTGCTTAAAAGCTTATCCGGTTGGCCACCAAGTGTTGTAGCATGGTCTATTGCGATTCCAATGTCTGCTGCATTACTTGTACAAGTATATTGTGGTTACTCCTCTGAAAAGCGCAATGAAAAACGTTGGCATGTTGCTACAACATTATTCATTGGTACTATTGGCTTCTTAGCAACGCCACATAGTCCATCCCCAGAAATTAGCTTATTCTTTATCTGCTTAACTGCTGTAGGCGTTTACGGTGGCATGGGTGTATGGTGGACTATGCCAACTACATTCTTATCCGGTGCTGCTGCGGCGGGTGCGATGGGCCTTATTAACTCCTCTGGTAACATGGGGGGCTGGGTAGGTCCTTACATGCTTGGTTTCATCAATGGTCATACAGGTAGCTTTACTTACGGTTACTATGTAATGGGGGCCTGCATGTTCCTTGCAGCTCTATTGATTTTGACATTACCTAAATCTATGGAACACAAAGACGACTAAGTTAAATATTAAAATTACAAATTTAAAAGAGCTATATTTTTTATTCTTTTCTATGACGGATATTGAATAAATATATAGCTCTTTTTCTTTTAGTAAATATATTGTTTTATGTATAATAAGAGTAATGTAATCTACAGTAAATAGAGAGAGGATACTATGTATAGAACGTTATTATTAGCAACCGTATTAACAACTTTTACACTAGGCGTATCTGTAAGTGCCATATCATTACATGATCCGACGGGTGAAGGTAGAGCTGCCTTTGAGAAAATTGCAGTGTACAACCGTGACGTTGTTAAAGTTTCAGGTCCTTATGATTCATGGGAGTTAGCTGTTAAGAATTTAGGGCGCGCTAAATATATTAGTGATATAGAACAACGTAAGACGATAGATAAATTACAGAGTCAATTGAAGCCTATATTAGGCAATTACTATGTATCAGCTTATTACGTAGATTCTAATATCCTTACTCATGACGAGGGTACTATTAAAATAAAATCGACTACTGATGCGGTGGGTGAAAGTAAATATATTGTAGAGTATAAAACTCAAGAGCATTATATAGATTCAATCTTATGGAATCCCTTTGTAGAGAAAAATATTACAGTAGCAGATCCGATTATTTCCTACGAGAATCGGTATGGCTCAGGAAAACTTATAGTAGTGACTGCTTTTGGATATCAAGAGGATGCTCAAGGGTTTCCTGATAAAGGTCTTATAGCGGCAAATAAAGCTTATAAGGCTGCTGAAGATACTTTGGTTAGTAGAGTATTGGAATTAGGCTGGGTTAATGCATCTCGTGAAGCAGAGTTGCGAGATTATTTAAATACAAATGATGGCGTTCATAAGGGATATACTTTGGACGCGATGGGATTTGGTGTTATGGCTCAAAAAGATCTCTTTCTTTATATAGATGATAAAGGTAATTTCCATCATAGGCACTACCCTGTTGTGAGCGAATGGGAAAAATCCTATAATAAGAATTTTAGTTTATATAAGCACATTCCTCTTGATAAAAAGATAAAAGCTATTACTGTAGTTCAAACGGATTAAGGCAGATATAATAAAAAGCCAGATACAAGGTAAATACTTTTAAGTATGTATTTACCGTATCTGGCTTTTATTATTTTGTTACATCTGGCACTTTCCCAGGGTTCATATCGAGGTTTAAATCCGTCGATTTAAATGGGGAAGGGTTTGCTTCTGGTGGCCGTACTTTGAGTTCTGGGTGCAACCATTGTAGTTGTTTTAGTTCCCAGTCGTACTTGGCACCATCGTTTTGTAGTTGGCGAATGTCTTTAAAGATATCATCCAGTTGGTCGCTATGTTTATTAGCCATCCCTTCGAGGATGTAAAGGCGACCAGCTACACTATCAACGGAAGAACCATCGTGGTCTTCATCGACACGCCATTGTAGTTCTGAGATTTGTATTTGCTGGAAGATTATGACAATGACCAGCACGATAATAACGCCCCACATGGGTGTTTCTTTAGCTTTCAAAAGGGCCCGCAATTTAGATGCGAGCCCAGATGGTTTATTCATTATTGAAGATCCTCAAGTTGTAATCCAGGTAATGGTAATTTGGAATTTACGAAGTCTAACCACAAGCGAGAAGCGTGGGAGAGGTAATGACCTTTTTTCCAAATAACATAAAGTGTATGAATGATTTCTGGTACAAGTGGACGTACAACAACCTTGGAACCAACCTCTGTGTTTTCACCTACCTCAGGGCAGAGGCGAGATGGTAACAATGCGATAGCAAGGTCTGCACTAACTGTTTGTAACATGAGATCACGTTGGCTTGTTTCAAATACAATATGAGGTTGGAAACCTGTATGTTTACAAGCTTTGATGATTTCGTCATGTAAGTTAAAATCATCTTTATGCAATACGAAGGATTCATCAGCTAGCATTTCTAAACGAATTTCTTTTTCTTTCGCTAGAGGACTAGATTTAGGAACAATAACGGAAAGTGGATCGCTAGTGAGGTAGAAGGATTCAAATTCTTTAGGATTTGGTTTTGTACAAATGATACCAATATCGATTAAGCCTTCCTGAACACTAATCTCAACTTTTTTGGAACCTTGTTCGTAAAGTTCTAGTTCGATTTGTGGATATACTTTTTTGAATTCACCTAAAAGCTGTGCAAAGATAGGTGCATCGGTAATTGGTGGAATACCAATTCTGATGGAACCTTGTTCCAAACGAAATTCGTTTTCAAAATCAGTTTTAAGATGTTCAAACATGAATACTACGCGTTTTGCGTGGGTTAAGAAGATGGTACCCCCATCAGTAAGTTCTACAGATTTAGCATTACGCATGAAGAGAACAACACCAAGTTCGTCTTCTAAAGCTTTAATAGTACGGCTGATAGCGGATTGGGAGATGTGCAAATTCCGCGCAGCTTTACTAAAGCTTTTTTGATCAGCTACTTCAACGAAGTATTTCAAATGATGAAAATCCATAATTAACCCCCTAAAAATAAAACTTGGTTATAGGAAGTGACCTAAACTAAATGAGAATAGTTATTACTATAACGCAATTAGCTATTACTTTATGTAAAGCATGGATAGCAATATTGGCAAAGCGACAGTCACTGTATGTGTTGCGTTGATAGGGCCCAGCACGTTATAATGTGCTTATAGGGCTATATCAAGTTATGATATTAGGAATTATGGTTGTGCCCAATACAAAAGTATGTTCACACATAATGCCATATTATATATAACATATATATTATTGCATTATTTTTTCATGTGCGCAAGTTTGTAATGGTTGTTATTCCTAAACATAATGATAGATTAAGCAAGTGTTCTATTTTTGCTAAATGCTTAAGGAGGCAATAATCACATGAGTCGTAAATTTAAAACTATGGACGGCAACCAAGCGGCTGCTCACGTTTCTTATGGTTTTACTGAAGTTGCTGCGATTTACCCAATCACTCCATCTTCTCCAATGCCAGAACACATTGACGAATGGGCTGCGTCTGGTCGTAAAAACATTTTCGGCAACACTGTTCAAGTTGTAGAAATGCAATCTGAAGCAGGTGCTGCTGCCGCAACTCACGGTTCTTTACAAGCTGGTGCATTAACAACAACTTTCACATCTTCCCAAGGTTTGTTATTGATGCTTCCTAACTTATACAAAGTAGCAGGCGAATTACTTCCAGGTGTATTCCAAGTAGCTGCTCGTGCATTGGCTGCACATGCTTTGGCTATCTTCGGTGACCATCAAGACGTAATGGCTGCTCGTGCAGCTGGCTGCGCTATGCTTGCTGAATCCTCCGTACAAGAAGTAATGGACTTGTCCGCTGTAGCTCACTTAACAGCTATTAAAACTCGTGTACCTTTCATCAACTTCTTCGACGGTTTCCGTACATCCCACGAAATTCAAAAAATCGAAATCTGGGACTATGAAGATTTAAAACCATTGGTTGACATGGACGCTGTTAAAGCTTTCCGTAAAAACGCTTTAAACCCAGATGCTCCTGTAACTCGTGGTACTGCAGAAAACCCTGACGTTTACTTCCAACATCGTGAAGCATCCAACAAATTCTACTTGAACGTTCCTGACGTTGTAGAACACTACATGAACGAAGTTAACAAATTGGCTGGTACTAACTACCAATTGTTCAACTACCATGGTGCTCCTGATGCAACTGACGTAATCGTAACTATGGGTTCCTCCGCTCAAGTAGTTCAATCCACTGTTGACTACTTAAACAAATTGGGCCGTAAAGTTGGTTTCATCAACGTTCACTTGTTCCGTCCATTCGCAACAGATCGTTTGTTGAAAGCTCTTCCTCAAACAGTAGAACGCATTGCAGTTCTTGACCGTACTAAGGAACCAGGTGCTTTGGCTGAACCATTGTTCTTGGACGTACAAGCTGCTGTAATCGACGGTGGCCGTAACGTAAAAGTTATCGCTGGTCGTTATGGTTTGAGCTCCAAAGACGTTATCCCTGCAGACATCGTATCTGTATTCGATAACTTGGCTGCTGAAAACGGCAAGAAATTCTTCACATTGGGTATCAATGATGATGTTACATTCTTGTCCTTGGATCGTGCTGAAGGCGTAGAAGTTGAAACTCCTGGTTTGACTGAATGTAAATTCTGGGGCTTCGGTTCTGACGGTACTGTAGGTGCGAACAAATCCGCTATCAAAATCATCGGTGACCACACTGACATGTATGCTCAAGCATACTTCGACTACGACTCCAAAAAATCTGGTGGCGTAACAATGTCTCACCTTCGTTTTGGTAAAAACCCAATCAACTTGCCATACTTGGTAACTGAACCTCAATTCGTAGCATGTCACCGTCAATCTTACGTACATGAATACGACTTGATCCGCGGCATCAAAAAAGGCGGTACATTCTTGTTGAACTGTACTTGGTCTCCTGAAGAATTGAACGAACATTTACCTGCTAAATTACGTCGTCAAATCGCAGAAAAAGAATTGAACTTCTACATCATCAACGCTGCGAAAATCGCTTCCGAAATCGGTTTGGGCGGTCGTATCAACATGGTAACTCAAGCTGCATTCTTCAAATTGACTGAAATCATCCCTGTAGATGACGCTGTTAAATATCTTAAAGAATCCGTAGTAACTTCTTACGGTAAAAAAGGTCAAAATATCGTTGACATGAACAACGCTGCTATCGATCAAGGCGTTAACGCTTTGGTAAAAGTAGATGTTCCTGCTGACTGGAAAAACGCTGTTGATGAAGGCGGCCACGCAGTTAAACCTGGTTGCGAATCTTGCCCATCCTTCGTTCAAAACATTGCACAACCAATCAATGCACAAGCTGGTTATGATCTTCCTGTATCCACATTCGCTGGTTACGAAGATGGTACATTACCTGCTGGTACTGCTAAATTCGAAAAACGCGGTCCTGCATTGTTCGTTCCAAAATGGTTACCTGAAAACTGTATCCAATGTAACCAATGTTCCTTCGTATGTCCACATGCTACAATTCGTCCAATCTTGGCAACTGAAGCAGAAGTGGCTGCAGCTCCAGAACATTTCGATACAATCCCTGCATTGGGCGCTAAAGACCTTCAATTCCGTATCGCAGTATCCCCATTAGATTGCTTGGGTTGCGGTAACTGTGTTGATATCTGTCCAGCTCCTAAAGGCAAAGCTATCGTAATGACTTCCATCGATTCCGAAATCGAACAAGCTGAAGCATGGAACTACGGTGTTAACCTTCCTGTAAAAGAAAACCCTATGAAGAAGGAAACTGTTAAAGGTTCCCAATTCGAACAACCATTGTTCGAGTTCTCCGGTGCTTGCGCAGGTTGTGGTGAAACTCCTTACGCTAAATTGTTAACTCAATTGTTCGGTGACCGCATGATGATTGCCAATGCAACTGGTTGTTCCTCCATTTGGGGTGCTTCCATGCCTGCATCTCCATACACAACTAACCAACAAGGTCAAGGTCCTTCTTGGGCAAACTCCTTGTTCGAAGACAATGCTGAGTATGGTTATGGTATGTACATCGGCGTTAAGAAAATTCGTCAACAATTAGTAGAATTAGCTTCTAAAGCTGTAGAAACTGCTACAGGCGAATTGAAAGAAGCTTTGGAACAATGGATCGAATTTGCTAACCTTGGTGCAGCAACTCGTCAACGTTCCGAACGTTTAGTAGCAGCTATCGAAGCTGAAGGTGCTACAACTCCAGAATTGAAAGAAATTCTTGAGAAAAAACAATTCTTGATCAAACGTTCCCACTGGATCTTCGGTGGTGACGGCTGGGCATACGATATCGGCTTCGGCGGTGTTGACCATGTATTAGCTTCTGGCGAAGACATCAACATTTTCGTATTCGATACTGAAGTATACTCCAACACTGGTGGTCAAGCTTCCAAATCTACTAATATCGCAGCAGTTGCTCAATTCGCAGCTTCTGGTAAACGTACTAAGAAAAAAGACCTTGGCATGATGGCTATGTCTTATGGTTATGTATACGTAGCACAAGTAGCTATGGGTGCAGATAAAAACCAATTGATGAAAGCTGTTGCAGAAGCTGAAGCATATCCAGGTCCTTCCTTGATCATCGCTTACAGCCCATGTATCAACCACGGTATCAAAGCTGGTATGGGTAAAGCTCAAGAAGAACAACGTAAAGCAGTTGCAGCTGGTTACTGGGATCTTTACAGATACAACCCTCAACTTAAAGAAGAAGGTAAAAATCCATTCTCCTTGGATTCCAAAGAACCAACTGAAAACTTCCAAGACTTCCTTAAAGGTGAAGTTCGTTACGCTTCCTTGGCTAAAGCAGCTCCAGATGTTGCAGAAGAATTGTTCGCTAAAACTGAACAAGACGCTAAAGATCGTCGCTTAAGCTATGTTCGCTTACAAAAAGGTTTCGAAGACGTAAAATAATTCGTTATTTAACGACTAAGAACTAATAAGAGGCACCCTCTCGAGGGTGCCTCTTTTGTATATAAAATTATATCTTCCATATGTTTGAGTCTATCTTACATTAATAGGGGCACGTCATGAATCTGTTATTCCTATGTTACTAATGCTTTTACCATAGGTAATATATTAGGAATTTGATATAATATTAGATAGTTATGCAGTTATACGTAAGTATATTGCATTGTTACATTGATAGATAACTAGGTAATTTTAATCGTAATATAGAGGTGCTTATGGCTAAGGATAACCAACAGATCACAACAGATGATATGCAACAAACAATATATAAAGAGTTAGGCTATAAATCCTATCCATTTCCATTTACAACACCTGCGTATTTAGAAGCGTATGGTACACTTGTAGGTCTTAATACTCCACCTGCAAAGACAGCTCGTGTCCTTGAATTAGGTGCTACCTATGGTGGAAATATTATTTCTCAAGCTGTACATAATCCAGAAGCAACCTTTGTAGGTATAGAGCTTTCTCAAGATCAAGTAGAGAAGGGAAACAAAATTATTAGTGATGCTAAGTTGGATAATGTATCTCTAATTCAAGGGGATATTATGAACTTTGATGAGACCTTAGGAACCTTTGATTACATTATCGCTCATGGTTTTTACTCTTGGATTAGCGATGAGATGAAGGATAAATTGCTCGCTATTATATCCAATCATTTGGCTGATAATGGCATTGCCTATGTGTCATATAATACATATCCTGGCTGGCATACGATGGAAGAGGTGCGTCAGCTCATGCTATTTGCTAATCGTGGTCATGATGAATTAACACATAAAGAAAAGGTATTGCGCGGTAAGACTGTAGGAAGCTTAGTAGGTTCTCAAATTCTTAATTATGACAACCTTAAGGAACGTAATAGTAAATTCTTAGGGGCGTTGCGTTCTGTTATGCACAAGGATGATTATTATGTAGGTCACGACCATTTAGAACCTCATAATGATCCATGCTATTTTTACCAATTTAACGATCATTTGAAGGCTCACAATCTAGCGTATGTATGTGATGCAGATTTAACATTATCTATGGTTCGTACCTATGATGAAAGTATCGCCGATAAGCTTGAAAAATTGGCTCCTAATAGCCAAGCGGATCAAGAACAATACTTAGACTTTATGTTGGACACCACATTCCGTAAGTCTATTATTTGTAAAGCAGATGCTGCAAAGAATCTTAACTATGATGTAGCTAATCCTGAAAAGGTGAATACAATACCTGTACGTACCATTGTGAATAGTTTTGTATTCCAAATACTCTTTGATGAAGAAGCTTTAGAAATGTTTGAAAATAAGCTTGTAAGAGATACATTCCAAGCGCTTATTAAAGATGGTGGTACGTTTAATATGATTGAAGCTCTCGCCATTTTAAAAGCCGCTCACGATGCTGCTAAGGCATCTGAAGAGGATTTAGAACCAGCGGTGTGCAGCTTATATAAAGCTATTGTTGAACATATGGTACGCGGGGGTATTCGATTCTATAAAACATTCCCTGATAAACAGGAATATATGGAGGGCTTATCCTATGTACCAGCTCGTTTTACAAACTTTGTAAAAGCTATTGCTGATGGTGGTAGTGAATATATTTATGGTGCAAATATGTTCAATGACGCTATTGGTGATATTTCTGAAGAAGATTTATTGTTCATGGAATTGTTGAATAAGCCTAAAGCTAAGTCTACTATGATTAAGAAGATTAAAGATTCTCTCTTTAGCGCTGATAAGGCCCAAACTGGTAAACACCAAAATGCCATGGCGGAAGCATTCTATAATGAATTGACGAAGCGTATGGAACAATTAGGCTTTATTAGAAGTAAGAAAAACGATGGTCTTTCGTAATTCTTTTAAAATTTCTAAGCTAATATTTTAGTGATTCATATAATTTTCAGAATAAACATAAAACCCATTACACTTATAACATTTATGTGTATTAAGTAGTAATGGGTTTTTGTTTTATATAATTTAATTTAATCTTTTTTAATAATTATTACATTTAGTTATTTAATATTGCCAAAAAAGTATAGTAAATCGATAAAATTAATGAGAAATAAATGAACCATATATGAAAAGTATGGTATACTATGTATGGGTATTTTTGTGAACATCATCCGATGTGTTGTGGATGATATTATAAATTGTATTAGTTACAATGTTGTTTTTATTGTATTATTTGTAAAAGGAGTCTTTTATGGCATCTAAGAAGGCCGTTCTAGTATATATACTAGAGATCCTGAAAAGTGAAACGGATGCTAATCATACTTTATCTCAAGAGGAGATTCGCAGTATATTAGCCGAGCGGTACGAGGTATCCGTCGATCGGAAGACCTTAGGCCGTCATTTAAATGATTTATATGAATCTGGTGATTTTGGTATTCAATGTGAAGAGTCTGCCGTAGGAGCAGATGGTACTATTCGCCGTACTGATTTCTATATGATTCATACCTTTGAAGATTCAGAATTGAGATTATTAATTGACGGTATTTTGGCGTCTCGTCATATCACCGCATCTCAACGTAAGGATTTAATTAGTCGTGTTGCTAAATTGGGTAGCTCTCATTTCAAGCCTCATGGTATTGATATTGAAAGTGCTACGGGTTACCTTCATAGAAGTCAGGACTTATTCCTTAATATTGATCTCATAGAGGAAGCAATACAAAAGGGGAGAAAAATTTCCTTGGCTTATTGCCAACCTGACGTGGATAAACGATTACATATTAATCTCGGTCCAGATAATAAGGAGCGAAAGTATGTATTCAATCCATTCCAACTAGTTATGAATCGGGGACACTATTACCTAGTTGGGAACCATGAAAATTATGATGACATGTCTACATTGCGTGTCGATCGAATTGCACACATTACGGTGCTGAGCGAACGCAGAAAACCTTTACGGGAGATAAAGGGCTATAATCAGCAACGCACCTTTAATGTATCACAATATGTAAAAGAACATATTTACATGTTTGGCGGTGAATCCATTACCGTAAGTTTTAAGGCAAAGCGGTCTATTGTAAACCAAATTTTAGATTGGTTCGATGGCAATGTGGAATTCACCAACGTCACATCTGATGATGTTGTATGCCGTGTACGTGTAAATCATGATGCCTTTAAGTATTGGGCACTTCAATATATGCAAAGTGTGAAAGTACTTTCACCAGCATCCTTGGTAGCAGAAGTGAAAGAAGCTATTAAGGAAGGCTTAGAACAATACTCATAATAAAAGAGCTAGTTGATCGTTGAATCAACTAGCTCTATTTTTATGTATGCTATTTTAAACGTCCGGTTTCTAATTTATAGAACATGCATTTTTTCTGCTTCGCGATAGTCCTTAAGAACTGGACGAGGAGGTAATTTACCCATGATACTCACTACATAGATAGCGATGGAAGAGAAGAGGAAGCCTGGTACGATTTCGTAAAGGCCGAGGAATCCAAATTGTTTCCAAATGAGTACGGTTAAACCACCTACGACGATACCGGCGATACAGCCATGACGTGTCATACGTTTCCAGAATAAGGAGAACAAGATGGCTGGACCAAAGGCGGCACCAAAGCCTGCCCATGCATAGGCAACCATTGTTAAGATGTAGCTATCAGGATCCATCGCCATATAGATGGCAATCAATGCTACGATAAGTACTACGATACGACTTACAAGCACTAGTTCCTTATCACTTGCTTTAGGATGAATGATATTGGCATAGAAGTCATTAGAAATAGCAGAAGCTGTTACTAATAACTGTGCAGATGCGGTACTCATGATAGCCGCTAATACGGCAGACCAGATGAGACCTGCTACAAATGGTGTAAAGAGGCGTTCTGTCATGATGAGGAATACAGTTTCCGCATCAGTGCCGACTAATACATCAGGCAACATATATACGTGACCGATGAGGCCTACAGCGATGGCCGCCATAAGGGATAAGATAACCCAAACCATGGCGATGTTTGTAGATTTTTTAAGCTCTTTCGCATCGGAGATAGCCATGAATCTTACGAGGATATGAGGTTGACCGAAGTAGCCAAGACCCCAACCAAGAGAAGAAATTAAGCCGATAGCCCATGTGAACCAGTCGGATGGATCACCAAATAGGCTAAGTCCTTGCGGGAACTCATGTTGAATGAGCTGGAATGTTTCAATAGGGCCACCCATAAACATGGCAGCCGTAATTGGTACTGCTAAGATAGCAAAGAACATCAATGCCCCTTGGATACAGTCTGTCCAAGATACAGCGAGGAAGCCACCGAGGAATGTATAGAATACGACGATGCCTGCTGTAATAAAGAGGGATACTGTGTAATCAAGACCAAAGATGGTATTGAATAACTTGCCACCTGCTACAAAGCCTGATGATGTATATATCAAGAAGAAAATCAAGATAAATAAGGCGGAAATGACAGCTACCGAATGGGATTGATCGTGGAAACGATTCTTCAAGTAATCCGGTAAGGTTAAACTGTCGCTAGCTACCTCTGTATGATTACGCAAGCGTCTAGAAACGAATTTCCAGTTCGCCCATGTACCCAATGTGAGGCCTACGGCAATCCATACACCAGAAATCCCCGTAGTATACGCAAGACCCGGTACACCCATGAGCATCCAACCACTCATATCTGATGCTTCCGCACTAAGTGCTGTAATCCATGGTCCTAGTTGTCGGCCACCGAGGATGTAATCACCAATGCTGTTAGATTTCCTGTAATAGTAGACCCCGATATACATCATGAGTCCTAGGTATAAGGCAAAGGCGATCATAATCATTAAGTTGTCTTGTGTCATGCCTATATAAGACCTCCTTAGGTTGTAGTTTTATTCTATAGTATTATAAATAATTCCTATTGTACCATATATTAGCACTTTAGAGTGTAAAAATTTCGTGATATTACGTAGTTTCTATACAAATTTTGAAGATTGGTTTTCTACATATGCATTAGACGTTGGACTAATAAATCGTTTATACTAATAAGCCCAATGGCATATGAAATATGTTAAAATATAAGAATGGAAAAATGATATTTCGTGTTTTGTATACGAAATTTCGTCATTGATAGTCGTAATTATGGTCTTGTATGTATATTTCTGGAACATGAAAGGAGGGCCCTATGGAACAACAACAAACCACAAAGAACGTTGTGGGAACACAGCGTGATGGGGCGAACCAACAGGCCCAAATGAAGCAACACGCATTGCGTATGTTGGAAACCTACTTTGGGTATACCTCCTTTAGACCGGCTCAAGAGGCGCCCGTTGCATCCTTGTTACGTAACGAAGATGTAATAGGCATCATGCCGACGGGGGCTGGCAAGTCTATCTGTTTCCAGATTCCTGCGCTTTGTAAGCCGGGCCTTACTATCGTGTTTTCGCCGCTCATTTCTCTTATGAAAGACCAGGTAGATGGTCTATTAGTGCAGAACATTCCAGCGGCACTCATTAATAGTACCCTTACCCAAGCGGAGTTTAATAAGACTATGTACGAGGTACGTAGTGGTAAGATTAAGCTCTTATATATTGCACCAGAGCGACTAGGTTCTAATTTCTTCTGTAATGTGCTGCGAGCGTTGCCTATTGCTCAAGTCATTGTAGATGAGGCCCATTGTATATCGGAGTGGGGGCATGACTTTAGACCCTCCTATCGCCTCATCGGTGAGTGGCTCAACTCACTACCGAAGCGTCCTATCGTAGGGGCTTTCACGGCGACGGCTACGAAATATGTAGAAAATGATATCAAGAAACTATTAGGCCTAGATAAGGCAAATGTGTATGTAACGGGTTTTGATCGGCCTAATTTATCTTTCTCTGTCATCCGTACACCAAAGCGCATGGACTATGTGGTTCACTATGTACGCCAACATGCCAACGAAAATGGTATTATCTATTGTGCGACGCGCAAGGATGTAGATCGGGTGTATGAAAATCTAACCCGTGCAGGCATTAAGGTAGGTCATTATCATGGAGGTCTCAGCGACGAGGTGCGCCGTGAGATGCAAAACGCTTATGCAGATGATAAACTGCAGGTCATGGTGGCTACCAACGCCTTTGGTATGGGCATCGACAAGAGTAATGTGCGCTATGTGTTGCACTACCAAATGCCGCGCAACATGGAGTCTTACTATCAAGAAGCGGGTCGTGCAGGTCGCGATGGAGCTCCTGCAGAATGTATCTTGCTCTACAGTGGGCAGGATGTACAGGTTCATAAGTATTTGATTGAACAGTCCATCGAGACACCTGAGCGGCAAGAGGTGGAGCTTCGTAAATTACAGTCTATGATTGACTACTGTTTCTGCAGTAATTGCTTACGTAAATATATGCTTAACTATTTTGGTGAAAGCACCGTTTGGACTACTTGTGATAATTGTAGTTCCTGTAAAGGCTCCGGTGATAAGGTAAATGTAACAAAAGAGGCGAAGGCTATATTCCGTGCTATTATGGGGACCGATGAGCGCTATGGTGCCTCTATGATTACCTCTATCGTACGTGGTGAGCGAACTGACCGCATTATGCGGGCAGGCCACGATGCACTGCCTGTCTTTGGTTTACTAAGTAATGTAGACGAGAAATCTATTAAAGGGCTCATCCAACAGTTTGTAGCCTCTGGGTACTTGTGTAGTTCTTCAGGTAAGTATCCTGTGCTATCCTTGACGGCTGGTGCGGAGGAGGTCCTTGCTGGGCATAAAGAGGTAGAGGAAATCAGACAACATGTGTCTGTACCATCTCGAACTAGTCGGTCTACGTCTACTACATCACGAGGAAAAGCTAGTTCCGGGGCGGGTGGTTTATTTGAACATTTACGACAACATCGTAAGCGCTTAGCCGAAGAGGCAGGGCTTCGACCATATCTTATCTTCCCCGATACAGTACTTATTGACCTAGCCAATTTACGACCAACTACATTAGGTGAGTTTGGCAATGTTAAAGGTGTAGGGGAAGCAAAATTGAAAAAATATGGCCTCAGTTTTTTACAGGCCATTGCAGAATATAAGGGATAATAAATTTTACTGTATATATGGTAGTACGATGTATTTTTTAGTATGATAGTACTATATATTGTAAGATATAAAGTTAGTATTATTCGACGTGTTATATATAAGATTTAGGGGGACATATGAGTCTAGCAGATACACAATACCTCGGTATTATTGAAAATATTTTAGAACACGGCACGTATGGTCAAAATCGTACCGGTGTTGCAACTTATAAATTGCCACATCAAATTATGCAATTCGACTTGCAAGAGGAATTTCCAATTTTGACTACAAAATTTGTAGCTTTCAAAACGGCGGTAAAAGAATTGTTATGGATTTGGCAAATGCAATCTAACGATGTACGTAAATTACAAGAAATGAACGTGCGCGTATGGGATGAGTGGATGCGTGAAGATGGTACTATTGGTAAGGCTTATGGTTACCAAATTGCAAAGTACAAACAACTTGATAAGCTCATCAAGACTATCAAGGAAGATCCGGATAGCCGCCGTATGATTGTTACATTGTGGAATATTGAAGATTTAGATGATATGGCATTGCAACCATGTGCGTATGAAACATTATGGGACGTAGCTGATGGACACTTAAACTGCATGCTCATCCAACGTAGTGGCGATATGGGCCTTGGCGTTCCATTTAATACAGCTCAATATGCAGCATTACAATGCATGATTGCCCAAGTTACCGGTCTTAAACCTGGTAAATTTACTCATGTTATCAACAATGCTCATGTCTATGAAAACCATGTAGAAGCATTGCGCGAGCAATTAGCACGTCGCGATCAAGCATTGCCAGCTCCAAAAATTATTGTGAATCCTGAGGTAAAAGACTTCTATGACTTCACACCAGAGGACGTTACATTAGACGGGTATGAACATCTAGGTAAATTGTCCATGACTGTTGCTGTATAGCATTATATTCATGACAATTGTTAAATAGCATAATATGTATGGCTGTTGCTATATAGTATTGTGTTCGTAGACATTGCTAAATAGCATAATTTATGACTGTTGCCATATAGCATTAACCGAAAGAGGCCAGTATGTTAGCATTAATCGTAGCCGTAGCACATAATCGTGTGATCGGTAAAGATAATACCTTGATTTGGCACTTGCCGAATGATTTGAAATTCTTTAAAGAGAAAACGACAGGTCATGTCATCATTATGGGCCGTAAGACCTTTGAAAGTTTGCCGTTCTTGTTGCCAAATCGTGAGCACTGGGTGATTACCCGTGATAAGGGCTTTGATGCGCCAGAAGGAGTTAAGATTTTCCATAGTCCTGAGGCGGCTTCAGAAGCAGCGCGTGTTCTTGATGCGGCCTATGTTATCGGCGGTGCTCAAGTATACGAGGCTTTCTTGCCTTACGTGGATACGATGTACATTACAGAAGTAGACCACGAATTTGAAGGGGATGCATTTTTCCCAGAGTTCTCAGAGGAGGCTTTCACCATTGAATCCGTTGTAGACGGCGTGGTGGATGAGAAGAATACATATCCTCATCGTTTTGTAACCTATCGCAGAAAGGCATCTAAATGAGTGAAAGAATGTTTGCCATTATTGGCAGTGAATTAAATGTTAAGCCAAAGCAGGTGCAAGCTGCCGTAGAATTATTAGACGAAGGCAATACGGTGCCATTTATTGCGCGTTACCGTAAAGAGGTAACGGGCGAATTGCAAGATGAGCAATTGCGCACCATTGAAGAACGCATTAAATATCTGCGCAACTTGGAAACACGTCGCCAAGAAATCATTGCATCTATTACAGAGCAAGAAAAGATGACCGACGAGTTGATGAAGTCCTTAGAAGCAGCAACAAAGCTTCAAGAGTTAGAGGATCTCTATTTACCGTATCGTCCTAAGAAACGTACCCGTGCTATGATTGCCCGTGAACGTGGATTAGAGCCGTTAGCGGAAATGATCCTTAACGATACAGTTACCTCTGGCGATCCATTAGAGATCGCTAAAGAATTTGTAACGGAAGAGGTGCCAACACCGGAGGACGCTATTCAAGGTGCATCAGATATCGTAGCGGAAATTGTTAGTGATAGTGCAGACTTCCGTGCATATTTGCGTAAAAAGATGTGGAACGAAGGCTTTATTCAAGCTGAGTTGACTGGTGATGAAGAGATACAACAACAGTTCTTGCAATACGCAGAATATGCTGAACCGGTTCGACAAATGCCGTCTCACCGTATCTTGGCGGTTAATCGCGGTGAAAAATTAGGAGCTTTGAAATTAGCCCTTACCGTACCAGGTGATACTTATGTTGCTTACATGGTGCAACGGTTAGAGAAAAATCCAAAATCCATCTTCGCAGACTATAAAGCGGCTGCAGTAGCCGATGCGTATAAACGTCTAATTTTCCCTGCTCTAGAGCGTGATATCCGTAATGAGTTGACGGAAAATGCGGACGAACAAGCTATCAAGGTATTTGGTGTAAACCTTAAAAATCTATTGTTACAACCGCCTTTGGCAGGTCATGTTATCATGGGCCTTGACCCTGGTTACCGTACAGGTTGTAAGATGGCTATCATCGACCAACAAGGTAATGTGCTAGATTATGGTGCCTACTATTTAACTAATAGTGAAAAGCTTCGCAAAGAAGCGCAAAAGGTATTGGCAGATAAAATCCGTAAGTTTAAGGTTACTCTCTTATCTATTGGTAATGGTACTGCATCCTATGAAACAGAGCAGTTTGCATCTACCATGATTGAAGAGGAAAAATTAGATTGCCACTACATCATCACCAATGAAGCAGGTGCATCTGTATATTCTGCTTCTAAATTGGCTATCGATGAATTACCAGATTTAGACGTAACAATTCGCGGCGCCGTATCCATTGCGCGCCGTGTACAAGATCCATTGGCTGAATCTGTTAAAATTGATCCTAAATCTATCGGTGTAGGTCAATATCAACATGACGTCAATCAAAAACAATTGACACATACCTTAGATCAAGTAGTTGAAACCGTAGTAAACCACGTTGGGGTAGAGCTTAACACAGCATCTCCAGCTATTTTGCAACATATTGCAGGTATTTCTAGTACGGTGGCTAAGAACATCGTTGCATACCGTCAAGAGAATGGCGTATTTAAAAGCCGTAAAGAATTGTTGAAAGTACCTCGTCTAGGTCCTGCAGCGTTCACACAATGTGCTGGTTTCCTTCGCTTGCAACACGGTAAAAATCCACTAGATAATACATCTGTCCATCCTGAGTCTTATGAATTGGCAGAACGCATTATTGGTGAATTAGGCTTTACCTTAAAAGATTTGCAAGATAAGGCTCAGTTAGAAGCGTTACAAGTGAAGTTACCTCTCGTTGATGCAGAGAAAATGGCCGCAAAACTTGATGCGGGTGTACCAACTGTACGAGATATTCTAGCTGCTTTGGCAAAACCAGGTCGTGACCCTCGTGAAGATTTGCCTGCACCACTTACTAGAAAACATGTAGTAAGCCTTGAAGATATCAAGGTCGGCACTGTGGTAAAAGGTACGGTTCATAACGTAGTTGACTTCGGTGCCTTTGTAGACTTTGGACTTAAAACTAATGGTCTATTGCATCGCAGTGAATTATGTAATAGCCGTCAACATCCATCTGATGTACTGGCTGTAGGCGACATCATCGAAGCTCAAATCATTTCTGTTGATGTAAAACGTAATCGTATCGGTTTATCTGTAAAAGCATTGCAACCAGAAAAGCCAAAGAACAACGATAATAACCGCAATAGAAATAATAATGGTCAACGTCGAAATAATAATCGTGACAACGGTGGCCGTCAAAATAATAATCGTAATAATGAAAATCGTAAGTAAAAACTATTATTGACTTAAAGTCATCATATAGAAAACCGCATCCTCTATGGTGTTAGAGGGTGCGGTTTTTCTATATAGCTTAAAGCTATGTAGAATAATGCAGAAGTGATATATCGAAAACAATATATCTGATTGAAAAAATTAGATATAAGGAGTATGATGAAATCACAGAGGAAATCTTCCTCAATCTATATTCCTACATAGGAGGTAATGCTATGAGCTTGAACCTTAAAGAACGATATGGACTTTTGATTAATAATGAATGGGTACCGGCATCTGACGGTGCTGAATTCAATGTATATAACCCTGCTAATGGCGAACAACTTGCTATCTGTGCAGAGGCTACGAAGGACGATGTTGATAAAGCGGTAGACGCTGCAACAGAAGCTTTCAAAACTTGGAAAAAAGTATCCCAAGTAGAACGGGCTGATTACTTGTTAAAAATTGCTGACGCTATTGATGCGCACAAAGAGTACTTGGCACAAGTTGAAACTTATGACAATGGTAAACCAATCCGTGAAACTTTGAATGTAGATATTCCACTTGGCGCTGACCATTTCCGTTACTTCGCTGGTGTACTTCGTTCCGAAGAAGGCTCTGCTCAAGTATTTGACGAAAATACATTGAGCCTCATCGTACGTGAACCAATTGGCGTTGTAGGTCAAGTTGTGCCTTGGAACTTCCCATTCCTAATGGCTGCTTGGAAATTGGCACCAGCTCTTGCAGCAGGTTGTACAGTTGTAATTAAACCTTCTAGCCATACATCCCTTAGCCTTTTAGTATTAGGCGATATTTTGAAAGACATCTTGCCAGCAGGCGTTGTGAACATCGTAACTGGTAAAGGCTCTAAATCTGGTCAATATATCCTTGATCATCCTGGCTTCAGCAAACTTGCTTTCACAGGCTCTACAGAAGTAGGTCTTGATGTATATAAAGCAGCATCTGAACGCTTGATTCCTGCTACATTGGAATTAGGTGGTAAATCTGCGAATATCTTCTTTGAAGATGCAAACTGGAAACAAGCTCTTGATGGGGCAATGCTCGGTATCCTCTTCAACCAAGGTCAAGTATGCTGCGCAGGTTCCCGTATCTTCGTACAAGATACAATTTACGATAAATTCGTAGCTGAACTTTCCGCATTATTTGATAAGGTAAAAGTTGGTTTGCCTTGGGAAGAATCTACACAACTAGGCTCCTTGATTTACGAAGCTCAAGTTGAAAAAGTACTTAGTTATGTAGAACTTGCTAAAGAAGAAGGCGCTCGCATTGCAGCTGGTGGTGTACGCGTTACTGACGGCGAACTTGGTAAAGGTTGCTTCATTAGACCTACACTTATCGTAGACGCTACAAACGATATGCGCGTAGCTCGCGAAGAAATCTTCGGTCCTGTAGCGGTTGTTATTAAATTCCACAGCGAAGAAGAAGTGATCGAACAAGCTAATGACAGCTTATACGGTCTTGGCGGTGGCGTATTTACGCAAAACCTTAACCGTGCCATCCGCGTAGCTCGTGCAATCGAAACAGGTCGTATGTGGGTTAATACATATAACTCCATCCCAGCAGGCGCACCATTCGGTGGCTACAAACAATCTGGTATCGGCCGTGAAACTCACAAAGTTATCCTTGAACACTACACTCAAATGAAAAACATCATTATCAACTTGAGTGATAAACCATCTGGATTCTACAATTTAGATTAATACAATATAAATCTCTCCAATAAACTATAACAACGAGGCACCTCTAAAGAGGTGCCTTTTTTTGTGCTTAACAATAGCTTATTATCTGTGAAAGGATACAGTATGCTATAATTGTAGCCATATAAAATCGTGTTGTTTAGAGAGGGCCATTAGAAAATCAAACCCTAAGTCAATACTTAAGTAAATAGAGTAAATACATAGTGAAGAATATTTGTACTAGATAAAAATAAGGAGTATGAAATTAATGAATCCTATTCCCATCAAAAAATTGTATAATCCCCAATATGATTTGTTATCTACTAGCGATAGAATGGAATTATTAAATAAGATTGGGAAAATGTATAATTTAGAATTAATATGCTTTAAAGAATTTACTGCCTTTGGAAAATCCACATATACGGCGGTATATCGTTCACATGATGGTATAGACTTTGTATTTGTTCCTGGAGATACTGTTACGTTAGGGTTTGATTTTAAAAATAAACCATTTCAGGATATTTTTAATGATGAAAATTTAGCGGAGCTTGCCTATCCATTTGTCGAGGGATATGAAGAGGAAATCTTTAGTGAAGACGATGTTCAAACTAAGATTAGCGAAATACTAGAAGATGAAGAGGTACTATCCAACATAGAAACGTATTTTAAATATAATTTTACTCAAGAAGATGAGTTTGTAATCCATCCATTGTTGGTACAAAAAGAGTATAGTGAAACTTGTTGGATACCTATTTCAGATGAGACACTCAGACAAAATAAAGAGTGGCAACAGATGATAGAAAAAGCCGAAAGCGAGGGTCTTTCTGAAATAATGATTCATAATACCATTTGTTTATATAAAACAGACGATAGCAATTGGTGTGGCAAACTTTATGAAGAAACAACATTTAAGAAACTTTTACAGGATATAAAAGATAATAGATATTCTTTGCCTACACAAAGAGAGTGGGAGTATTTAGCTGGCAAGGGGTGTAGAACTATCTTTCCATGGGGCAACAATATAGATTTCTCTATGAATTTAAAGCATATGGAATGGATGGATAATGATGGAGATTATACGTTAGAAAAAGAAAACTTTTTTGGCCTTGTTATAGGTGACGATCCGTATTGTAGAGAAATTGTATATGATAATGATGTGTTTTCCTATAAAGGTGGAGACGGTGGCCGCAATATATGTGGAGGCTTAGGCGTTCTATGGGGCTATTTACCTGTTTCACCATACTTTCAAGATAGTGAAATGGTAATTGGCAATAATATAAATGGAGGATATGATTTCTTCAGACGAGTTATAAGGATTAATGACAATATGAAATGATGTTACATATAATAATTCTAAAATATCAAATGATAACGTCGTCTCATACGTAAAAGAGGTACACTAGAGGGTACCTCTTTTATTAATATTGGGATAAGCGGAATATTCTTCTATATTCTTGCGGTGCATCAGATCCATCAGCAGGTTTTATGATGACTCTAATATATATTTTTTCTTTGAAGTCTGGATATGTTGAAGCATATTCTTTGCAGAATTGATCCATACGATTGTAAAAGTTTGGTACATCTTGATTTTGTATGGCTGAATAGGGGATAGGCATTTCAATATACAAAGAAGATGTATCATATGTGGCATAGGTTAACTCCTCTGCTGTTAGATAGTTTTTCATTAATGGAAATGCTGTTATCAACGGAATATTGGTTATTAGTATTCGCTCAACTTGTGGTACAACAGGTGCAGAGGTGTGCAAGACTTCAGATATTTCAATTGGTATTTGGGGATACTTATCAAAGGTGACTTGCCATGTATTGTTCCTTTGTGACTCCAAGTGATATGTTAGGTTAGGATAATTCTTACTTATATATTGTTGAACTTCCTCTTCACTGTAATGTGAGAGAAGATGACAACCCGTTGTTAGTATGAGGGATAGTACAATCAACGGTAGTAATACAAATCTTTTAAGAGTAAATGGTTTCATTGGTATTCCTTTTATACTATTTTAGAAAGTTCATTAAATCGTAATTGCTTAACAGGCATTGCTTAATTATTGGCGGTATTTTGAAGTACGTTCTTTTAATTATATTATACCTAAAACATATTTTTACTTATATAGTTGATTAATACCATACAAGTCTCCAATAAACTATAACAATGAGGTGCCTTTTTTGTGCATAATATAGGAAATCAGTATCTTATAAGTGTGGATCTGCCGTATGCTATAATAAAGAACATCTAAAAGTGTATTGTAAAAGAGACTGGTAAAAAATGAAAAAACTTGAAATGTTAGGATATTTTTGGATTTTCATATCTATATCATCATCTATAGGGTTATATAAACTTGAGATTCGTAAGCGTCCAATTGATAAAAAATATGAATATATAAAAAAACATAGAATTTTTGGTAGTCTAACAAAGTATTTATCTATAATTTCTATTATAAGTTTAGTGGTCTTAAATCTTAAATTTTTAATAGATAAAGATTATAAAATTATAGTGAATTATGGTAGTATTTGGTTGATTTTTTCCCTTTTCACAATGATTACAGGATTTTGTCAAAAGAGAGAGAGTATATATTTTAAACGGAGTCTTATTGCTATATTTTCTGTGTTATTTTATATAATTGTGCTTGCATATGCATTTAGGAATGTAATATTTTAGATAGCAATTATATATCTAAAATATTAATTCTTTCAATAGCGCTCATTTTCGAAATATGATATACTATTCTAACGCGCATAATTCGTGCGCGATAGGAGGAAACACATTTAGATGTTAGAAAAATTTGAACAATTAATGATTAGCGAACCTGTTCTAAGAGCGTTAAACGATATGGGCTTTGAAGAGCCTACGCCAATTCAACAGGAAGCTATCCCAGTAGCCATGAGCGGTAAAGACATGATCGGTCAAGCTCAAACAGGTACTGGTAAGACAGCAGCATTTGGCTTGCCTGTATTGGAACGCGTAGACGGGAATGAGCGTCACGTTCAAGTAGTTATTTTATCCCCTACACGAGAATTAGCTATCCAAGTAGCTGAAGAGCTTAACAAAATGGCTCAATACACGAATATCACTGCACTACCTATTTACGGTGGTCAAGATATTAATCGTCAGTTCCGTGCCTTGAAAAAGAACCCACAAATCATCGTTGCCACTCCAGGCCGATTGATGGACCATATGGATCGCGGTTCTATTAAATTTGACAATGTGAAAGTTGTCGTATTGGACGAAGCCGACGAAATGTTAAACATGGGCTTTGTTGATGATATCAATAAAATCTTGGGTGCTATCCCAGAAGACCATCAAACATTGTTGTTCTCCGCAACTATGCCTAAAGCTATTCAACAATTAGCTGAAACATATTTGACAGAGCCAACATTGATTCGTATGAAACCGACTCAAGTTACGATGGACTTAATTGAACAATATTATATCGAAGTGCAAGACCGTCAAAAATTCGATGTTCTTTGCCGCTTGTTTGATATTCAAACACCTGAACTTGCTATTATCTTCACACGTACAAAACGTCGTGTTGATGAAGTAACAGAAGGTCTTAAGAAACGTGGTTACATGGCGGAAGGCATCCATGGCGATTTGTCTCAACAAAAACGAGATAGCGTAATTCGTCAATTCCGTGAAGGTACCATCGATATTCTCGTGGCTACTGATGTGGCAGCTCGTGGTCTTGATATTTCTGGTGTATCTCACGTATATAATTATGATATGCCTCAAGATCCTGAAAGCTACACACACCGCGTAGGTCGTACAGGTCGTGCCGGTAAAGCTGGTCAAGCTTTCACATTTGTTATCCCTCGTGAAATGGAGCATTTACATGCTATCGAGCGTTTAACAAAACGTAAAATTGCACGCCGTCGTGCACCTTCCTTAGGTGAAGTTCTTGAAGGTCAACAACGTTTGGCAATTGAAAGCCTCGTTGAAATGACAGATAATTTAGAAGCATTAGCGCCATTCAAATCTAGTGCAGAGGAATTGTTAAACGATACAGATTCCGTGACACTATTGGCAGCAGCTCTTAAATTATTAACAAAAGAACCAGATACAACTCCTGTAAATATTACAGAAGAAAAACCATTACGCGTACGCCGTCGTCGTGAAGGTGGTCGTGGTGACCGCCGCCGTGGTGACCGTCGTAGAGATGGTGATCGCCGCCGTGACGGAGATCGTCGTCGCGATGATCGCCCTCGTCGCAACCGCGATGATCGTAGAAGTGATCGTCGTGATGACCGCCGTAGAGATGATCGTAAATCTGATCGTCCACGTGGTGACAGAAAACCTCGTCATCAAGGTGAAGGTTTCAAACCTTACTTTAAAGACTAATAGAATGTGGATTGCTTGCGGGCAATCCACATTTTTTATTACTTAATAGTTAATACTATCTATCTTGATAAGTGTTGAGAATTCTGCTATAATAGATAATAATTATTTCTTGTGAATGGCCGATAATGGTCGATGCCTTATAGATTTCCAAGTGGAGAAAGGTAGAGTAGAGTATTATGGATATCGCACAAATTCTGCGTAGCCAAGGGTTTAAAGTAACCCCACAACGTATTGCGATTTATGATGCCTTGCGTGGTCATCATGATCATCCAACAGCAGAAATGTTGTATCATACGTTGCGCCCTGAACATCCAAGCATGAGCTTGGCAACAGTGTACAAGACGATGGAGATTTTTGAAAAAATCGGTCTTGTAAAAATTTTAGAAGTAGGTGATGAGCGCGCTCATTACGATTGGGACACACAAGCTCATTCCCATATCCGTTGCATTCGTTGTAATAAGGTAGAGGATATGATGGGCATTGACTTACAAGCTATCAAAACCATTGCTGATCAAGGTAGCGAGTATCAAATCACAGGTCAACATATTATCTTTGAAGGTGTATGCCCTGAGTGTGCTAAAAAAGAAAGCCATTAATACATAACCCCTGTCGCGAAGGGCTCCTTCACGGTAGGGGTTATATTAGTTATATATGTCTTATATTCGTTAGGCTTTTGGAATAGATGTAAGCATAATAGAATAGATATTAGAGTTAAGTATTTTAGAATTATAAAATTATAAAATTATAGAATTATAAAGGAGTAGTATGTTTGTCATCGGCAGTCATTTATCAATTAGCAAAGGTTATTTACATATGGGGAAGGAAGCTACTAAAATTGGTGGTAATACCTTCCAATACTTTACCCGTAATCCTCGCGGTGGTGGTATGCGAGCTCTCGATTTAGAGGATATGAATAGTCTTGGTGCATATATGAAAGAGCATAACTTCGGCACCTTGTTAGCCCATGCACCGTATACGTATAATCCATGTGCTGCAAAGGAAGACTTACGCGCCTTTGCTAAACAATCCATGATGGAAGATTTAGAGCGCATGGAATATTTACCAGGCCAAATGTATAACTTTCACCCAGGCAGCCATGTGAAGCAAGGTGTGGATCAAGGCATTGAATATATCGTAGAATGTTTGAACGAAATTTTGTTCCCTGGCATGAAGACAACAGTTCTATTGGAAGTAATGGCTGGCAAGGGCACAGAAATTGGTTCACGATTTGAAGAGATTGCACGCATTATCGACGGTGTAAAACTAAAAGAATACATGGGTGTGTGCGTTGATACATGTCACATTCACGAAGGTGGTTATGATATTGTCAATAATCTCGATGGTGTTATCGACGAGTTTGATCGTATTGTAGGCTTAGACCGTTTAAAAGCGATTCATTTAAATGACTCTAAAAATCCTATGGGTGCTCATAAGGATCGCCATGAAAAAATTGGGGAAGGCCATATTGGTATCGATGCTATCGCTCGCATTGTGACACATCCTAAATTGACAAATTTGCCGTTCTATTTGGAAACGCCAAATGAATTAGACGGCTATGCGAAAGAGATTGCTATGTTGCGCTCTATTGTAGAGAATCAATAATTAAGCTGAAACGTAGTTTTAGTTATATAATAATTTATATAGCTACATTTACATAAGATATAGGGAGAGCTGGAAAGGGGGTTAAAATGCGTTTTTTACATACTGCCGATTGGCATTTAGGACGTATTTTTTATGGTCAGTACTTAACCGAAGACCAAGCTCATGTGTTGGAGAATCAGTTCTTTTCTATTTTGAAGGATGAAAAAATCGATGGCATATTGCTAGCAGGGGATATTTTTGATAGAGCAGTGCCACCTATTGAAGCTATTGAGCTGTGGGACTCTATTATTACCCGTCTCGCTATGGATTATAAGGTACCACTTTTTGTAGTAAGTGGTAATCACGATGGAGCAGAACGCCTTGAGGTGGGCCGCTCTATGTTAAGTCGTTCCGGCATTCATATTTGGGGTTCCCCTCATCACGCATTACAACCATTTGAGTTTGAAGGCGCTGATGGTAAGGTGGCTATTTGCCCTATGCCTTTCAGCGAGCCTCGTCGCATAGGTGATGCATTAGGACTAGGCTCTGCTAATAATTCTTTACAAACTATTCAAAGTTTAGAGAATGCCATAGATGCAGACACTAAGACTAAAGCAAAATCTAAGCGTTCTAAATCTAAAAAAGCATCCGTAGATATTATTGAGGATTCTTTGTTTGCTAGTGTTGATATGGCAGATACAAATTTAGCTGATGTAGAAACAAATGACGTAGTAACACAAGATTTGGACCGAAATAATGAGACTACTCTAAATCTACATAATTACGACCAAATGTATCAAGCTTGGAGTAACCATTTACGGACTCAAGTGCCAAAGGGAATGCGTAGTATTGCCATTAGCCATGCCTTTGTAATGGGCGGAGAAATATGTGAATCTGAGCGTACCTTATCTATTGGTGGTAGTGAACAAGTAAGCCCACAAGTTTTTAAGGACTTTCACTATACAGCTCTTGGCCATTTGCACGGCCCGCAACGGATGGGGGCAGATTATATCCGCTATAGCGGATCACCTTTAAAGTATTCCTTTGATGAGCATACGCAGAAGAAGTCTTTCACCATTATTGACATGGATGCAAAGGGAAAGGTTGATATTAGTACCATTCCTGTAGAGGCGAAGCGCGATGTTGTGATATTGGAAGGCTATTTTGAAGACCTGCTAAACAATAAGAAATTACAGGCTAAGCATAAAGATGATTATGTGCAAGCCCGTTTGCTAGATACGATGCCTATTATGGATGGGATGGCTAAGTTGCGCCAAGTCTATCATCGCTGTATGACCATTGATCTAGCAGGTCGTGTGGCAGCGCCTGTGGCTGACATGGGGGATGCAGTCTTTAAAGAGTTAAACGAGCGTCAACTATTTAACCAATTTGCCGAAACTGTATGGAAAGAACCATTAACAGAGCGAGAACAACAATACATCAACTCTGTATGGGACCGAATTCTAAAGGAGGACTAAATGAAGCCTATATCTTTAACTATAGAAGCCTTTGGTCCATACCGCGACTCGGTTACCTTGGACTTTAACGAGCTTCAAGACCATTCTATGTTCCTCATCTCTGGTCCTACGGGGGCAGGTAAAACATCTATACTAGATGCCATGGTGTATGCCTTATATGGTGAGCCTAGTGGAGAGGTGCGTAAAACAGATGCAATTCGCAGTGACTTTGCAGAACCTGATCGTATGACTCGGGTAGATTTTTCCTTTGCTATCGGTGATGCTCAGTACCGTGTTGAAAGACTGCCAAAGCAAATGGTTGCAAAGAAACGTGGTACAGGTATGCGTGAGCAGAATGCTAGTGCTACTGTTTACGAAATGAAAGATAGGGAGTGGAAAGTTATCGCTACCTCTGCAGCGGCTATTCGCGATACAGTTCAACGAATCATAGGCTTTCGTAAGGATCAATTCTTACAGGTGGTTCTTTTACCGCAAGGGGAGTTCCGAAAATTACTAGTAGCCTCCACTAGTGAACGGGAGGAGTTATTACATACACTCTTTAGAACCGAGTTGTACCGAAGATTACAAGATGCTCTAAAAGCTTCTTATGATGACGCAAAAGCAGGGATTGAAGAAAATCTAACAAAACAGAATGCATTGCTGCAATCCATTCCACATGACGAAGACATACCCGTACTAACCATTGAACATGTACGAGATCTGTTGAAACATAGAGAGCCACACCGAGATGCTCTTGTTATTGAGCGTGATAAAGCTGTAACTGTAGTGGAGCAGTTCAATACGTTGCGAAATGAGTGGGCCTTATATAACCAAGCACAACAATCTCTTGCAGAGGCTATCTCTAAATTAGACCTCGTGAAAGCCAGAGAAGCGGAGCGTGCTAGCTTACGTGAAAAGGTTCAGTTCCTTACTTCTTTAACGCCAAGCTTTGAGTTATATAAACAGTTTACTGATAAGCAGTCGGTGTTAAAAACCTTGGAAACGTCACTTTCAGAGGCTGAAAAAAATGTAGACAGTGCAACTCAATATGAGTCTAAATGTATAGAGGCTCATGCAGTATTAGAAGCTCAAGCTGAAACTATGCAAGCTAAGCGAACTACGCTTGCCCAAATGGAACAGCAATCAGAAAAGTTTAATGAGTTAGCAGTGCTAAATAAGGAACTGAGCACATTAAAGAGTAACTTACTGACAAAGGACCGTGAGAAAAGCGAAGCTGCGTTACAGGCACAGCATAAGACAGTAGCTGATTTAGAGGCTAAGTTAGTTGCGGACAGGCAGCAGTTACAAGGTAATAGCAAAGCGTTAGACTCTATTTCTCGTATCCAAGAACAGTTAAGTCATTTGCAACGATATTCTGAATTGGTTGCTGAGAAACAGAAGGTTCAAAATGATATCGATGCTAAAGATAAGGCATTAGCTACGCTTGATGAATTCGTAAAGAATTCAAAGGTGCAGCTTGAACGGTTAGAACATTTGATGGCAGAAGGGCGTGCCTTTGAACTCGTTCATTTAGTCGTAGATAACGAACCTTGTCCAGTATGCGGCTCTACAGAGCATCCACAGTTGGCAGCCAAGCCTGAGTTATATCCCACTAAAGAGGAGATAGAAGAGGCTCGTGCCGTGCGTGATCTTGAGTTACAAAAGCAAGCTAGTGAAATTGGTCAGAAAGAAACGTTAGCTCTTCGTCTACATGAGTTAGATCAGCAAATTAAAGACCAAGTTTCTCAGTTGAAGTCATCTATTGAGAGTTTTTCAGAAGAGGCTTTTGCTTCTATTCAACATGACTTGTTATCCAAAATGGAACAGCTTACAACCTTGCGTAGCGACACTGAACAACTGAGCAACACTATAGCTAATACTGAGGGGGACCTTAGTGCGGCTAAAGATACACTAGCGAAACTGGAGACGGCTCATAAGGAATTACTTGATAACTTGCACAATTTAGAGGTTCAGATTAGTACGGTACAGGCTAAAATTGATGCTCTTTCTGAAAGTTTGCCAACTACGGATGTAGCTGCATGGCATAAAGAGATAGAATCATTGGTATCTGAGCTTGCAGACTACGATGAACAGGTGAAAGTTTGTAAAGCAAATCTAGATTCTGCTAGAGAAGTGCTCAATGCTAAACGGGGACGTCTAGAAACCTTATTTGCCCAAGTGCAGGAAGACAAAAAAAATCTTGATGTACTCAATAAAGACTATGTAGAATCATTGCAATCGATTTCTTTATCTGAAGATGACTTTATAGATGCGTTGGATGATTATAAGGCTTTAGATACGTTTAGAACTGAACTACATGCATTGGACGAGGCTTTCAATAAAGCTCAAGCTGTATATGATGCGGCATTGAAGCATGCTCAATCTGTAGTGAAGCCAAGTGATACGGTTTCCAATGAAGTATATGATGCAGCAGTAGAACAGCGTGATGATTTAGTGGGTTCTCTTGCGGCTTGGGATAGAGAAACGAAACATATTGAAACGACACTGGTTTCTCTAGAAACACTTGAACAAGCTATGGGAGAAGCCCGTGAGGAAGTGACTTTCTTAAGTCGCCTAAATGACTTGGCAAATGGCGGTGAACAAGGGTTTAAAAATGTAACCTTTGAGCGCTATGTATTGGGAGCTATTTTAGATGAAGTCGTATATGCAGCTAATTTACGGCTTCAAACGATGAGCCGTAATCGTTATTCCTTGGAACGTTCTGACTATACAGGTGGTGGACGGGGCAAACAAGGCCTTGATTTGGCAGTCATGGATGCTTTCACAGGTCAATCAAGACCTGCGAATACCTTATCTGGTGGTGAAACATTCTTGGCCTCTATGGCACTTGCCTTAGGTCTTGCTGATGTTATTCAAAGTTATGCTGGTGGTATTCATATGGATACAATGTTTATCGACGAAGGCTTTGGTACACTTGATCCTGATACATTGGAACTCGCCATGGAAACACTGGTGAAATTACAATCGTCAGGTCGTCTTATCGGCATGATTTCCCATGTACCTGAATTAAAGACTCGTATACCGGCCCACTTAGAGGTCACACGTGGTGACGATGGTAGTACGGCAAAATTTGTTATTAACTAGCTATAGAATTGTCAAATGTGATACTATTAAAAGAGGAGAATTCCTACAAAAACATACTGGAATTAATTAAGGAGGTCCTATGAAGTTTTCATTTGCTCATAATAATATAAATGTTAAGGATCTTGATAAGAGTTTAGCATTCTATAAAGAGGCCTTATTACTTGAGGAATCTCGCCGTTTGGAAGATCCAAGTGGTGCTTTCACTCTTGTATATTTAAAAAGTCCATACACAGCGCATGAACTAGAACTTACATGGTTGCGCGACTGGGATCGTCCTTATAATTTAGGGGACAATGAATTCCATTTGGCATTTTATGTAGATGACTACGAAGCAGCTCTAAAAAAGCATAAAGAGATGGGCGTTGTAGCTTACGAAAATGCTGACATGGGCATTTACTTTATTGCCGATCCAGACGGGTATTGGACAGAAATCATTCCAGCGGGTAAATACTAATGGAATATATGTTAACTCGTTTAGAGTGGCTGGTTGGTCCTGATAAAATTCAAACCTTAAAAGATACGTCTGTGGCTCTATTTGGTGTCGGCGGCGTTGGTGGTGGTGCCCTTGAGGCACTAGTTCGAGCTGGTGTGGGACGCATCGTTCTTATCGATGGCGACTCTATTGCACCTAGTAACTTAAACCGCCAAATGATTACGACTCATGACACAATTGGAGAGCGTAAGGTAGAGGTCGCAAAGGCACGAGCACTTTCTATTAATCCAGATGTAGTGATAGAAACTCATGATATTATGTATACTGAGGAAAATTACCCTGGATTTATTCAAAGCTTGAACGTTGATTATGTAATCGATGCCATCGATATGGTAACGGCAAAACTTAATATTATTGAGGTGTGTCAACGTGAAAGCATCCCTGTTATTTCTTGTATGGGCGGCGGTAATCGCTTTTACCCTGAAAAACTTATGATTGCTGATATCAATAAGTCTCATACATGTCCTTTGGCGCGCGTTATGCGTCGGGAGCTCAAAAAACGGGGTATTAAAAAGCAATTAGTTTTATTTTCTACAGAAAAACCAACAAAACCACAGTTCCGCGGCGAAGCAACAAGCCCTGGTACATGTAGTTTTGTGCCACCAGTGGCAGGTTTTATATTAGCAGCACATGTGTTGCGTACAATTTTGGAGGTACCTGAACAATGAAAAAAGCAAAAATCCATATGGCTGACGGCGGCGATATCGTAATCGAATTATTTGATAAAGAAGCTCCTGGCACAGTACAAAACTTCATTGACTTGATCAACAAAGGTTTCTATAATGGCCTTCGTTTCCACCGTGTAATCCCAGGCTTCGTAGCTCAAGGTGGTTGCCCTAATGGCAATGGTACAGGTGGCCCTGGTTACACAATTAAAGATGAATTGATTGGCAACCCACATAAACATGAACGTGGTGCATTGTCTATGGCTCACCGTGGTCCTAATACTGGCGGTAGCCAATTCTTTATCGTATACGAACCACAACCTCACTTGGATGGTGTACACACTGTATTCGGTAAAGTAATCGAAGGTATGGACGTTGTTGATGGTATTCACCAAGGTGCCATCATGGAAACTGTTGACGTAATCGAAGGTTAATCTCATGAATGATGTATCTATTAAACATCCAGAATGGCTATATATTGATGTAAATGGTAAAACATCATATGGGTATGACCAAGAATGGTTCACTGATGAGTGGCAACGCTTGTCTGGTTGTGGCCCCACATCGGCATCACAAGTATTGGGTTATTCGCTGTTTAGGGATGGCTTATTAGATCTGGAAACCACATCCGATCAAACGCTTGCTTTAGAACGGATGAACTTAGTTTGGAAATATGTAAAGCCACGCTTTGGTGGTGGTGTTTATAAGACTCAATGGATGGAACGTGGTCTTACTCGTTTACTGGAGGATAAAGGCCTATCTTATGATGTACATATGTTGAATGTATCTCCGTTCTGCGCATCTCGTGTAGAGGTGGAGGCTGCAGCTCAGTTTATTCATGATGCATTGGCGCAAGATGTGCCTGTAGCATTTTTGAATCGTCATAAGGGTAAAGAAAAAGCTCTTTATACATGGCATTGGGTTCCAATTCACAAGATATTTATGGATGGCGATGATATTCGTTGTGGCATCTTTGATGAAGGTGAAATCCGTGATTTCTCGTTAGCAAATTGGATGAAAGACACTATTTTAGGTGGCGGTTTCTGTTATATTAGTCGTAAAGATTAAGAAACAGAGCATTTAACGTAATATTCATACGCATCGCAATCATCTGCGGTGCGTATTGTAGTATAAAAGTAGGAGGTACTACATGAGTCAATGGATTACAGAGGAACAAACTCCTCATTTACGTCTTAGCGCTGAAGCAGAAGAATTATTATACTCTGGTGAATCTGAGTTCCAAAAAATTGAAGTATTTAAATCAAAAGAGTACGGTACGATGCTCGCATTAGATGGTGTATTCCAAACGTCTGAGCGTGAAGAGTTTATATACCATGAAATGATGAGTCATGTTCCATTGTTTTTACATCCAAATCCTGAACGTGTATTGATCATCGGTGGCGGTGATGGTGGCGTAGCTAGAGAATGTGTACGCCATGATTGTGTAAAAGAAGTAACAATGGTTGAAATCGATGGTAAAGTCGTGGAGCTTGCTAAACAATATTTGCCAACTATTGCTAAAGCTATGATTGAAAACCACCCTAAATTGACTGTAAAAATTGGTGATGGCATTGGTTTCATGGCAGAAGCAGAAGATTACTATGATGTAATTATTGTAGACTGCTCCGACCCAATCGGTCCTGGTGAAGGTTTATTTACTGAAGAGTTCTATAAGAATACATTAAAAGCTCTTAAAAAAGATGGCTTATTTGTACAACAAACAGAATCTCCTATGTTACATCAACCGCTCGTAGAGAAGGTATTTGGTTATGTAAATAATCACTTCCCAATTGCGCGTTTGTATACTGCATTTATTCCAATTTATCCTGCAGGTATGCATTGCTTCACATTGGGTTCCAAAACATTTGACCCATTAACATGGACACCAAATCGTGAACAAAACTTTGAAACTAAGTACTATAATGCTGAAATTCAAAAGGCTACCTTTGCTTTGCCAAATTTTGTAAAAAACTATTTGCCAACTAAGTAAATAATATGTATAATAGGGAAGCACCATTCGTAAGGTATAACTTATGAATGTGCTTCCTTATTTTTATGAGGAGAAAGAGTTTATATTAGGGATAACACACTTTTTCATTTTATTTGTAAAAGTTAAATGAAATTGAGAAAAAGGTGTTGACACAAATCTCTAGAACAGATATAATTCTCTTTGTTACGAAGACAACGTCTTCGATACCTACAAGGTGGTGGGTATGGTGAAGCGGTTAACACGGCGGATTGTGGCTCCGTTACGCGTGGGTTCGATCCCCACTACTCACCCCATAACCTACACATCATAATCACTGTAGGGGTGTCGCCAAGTGGTAAGGCAACGGACTTTGACTCCGTTATGCGCTGGTTCGATCCCAGCCACCCCTGCCAACATGACTCACTAGCTCAGTTGGCAGAGCACCTGACTTTTAATCAGGGTGTCCCGCGTTCGAGTCGCGGGTGAGTCACCAAATTAAAACTCACAAACTTCGGTTTGTGAGTTTTCTATCTCTATTCATAGAGTATTTGGTTATGATTGTATGTATAAAATCAATCAAAAATAAGTTGAAAAAATCTTTGAAAAAGAGGTTGACGATTTAAGATTAGATTGATATACTATACAAGTCGTTAGGGCTTAGAACTAACGTAACAGATCTTTGAAAACTGAACAATGATAGGTAATCAATCAATACGATTGAACATATGCCAGAGTGCGGGTTTTGACATAGTCAAAACCAACCATAATTCAAAGTTACTTAAATGTAACGAC